>DATFIF010000039.1:0-7801 GCA_035270405.1 Paludibacteraceae bacterium
TGATCCGATGTATGTCACACGTATTGAAGACTCCAACGGTAATCTTATTGCTGAATTTATGCCAAAAACTACAGAAGTTATTGACGAAGAAACGGCCTATAAAATGTTGAATATGCTTACTGGCGTGATGGATAATGGCACTGGAGTTCGTGTACGTTATCGCTACAATGTGAACGCTCCAGCAGGTGGAAAAACCGGTACAACACAAAATAATGCTGACGGTTGGTTTATTGGTTTCACACCAACATTAGTATCAGGCGCGTGGGTTGGCTGGGAAGACCGAAGTGTACACTTTAGTGGCATGGCCGAAGGTCAAGGTGCGAGCATGGCTTTACCAATTTGGGCTTATTATATGGACAAAGTACTACAAGACCCAAAACTCGGATACGATGCTACGGAACGGTTCGACATTCCAAGTTGGTTTGATTCTAACGCAGGCTGTTCCACTGAAAAAGAACCTCTAATAACAGATTTTACAGAATAAGTAGGATATTATATAGAAAAAGGAGAGAATAATTATTCTCTCCTTTTTCTATATAATCTAGTTCAAAAACTAATTACACCGTTTTCAATAATTCGCGTGCATTGTCCATCGCTACTGCCGAAGGATTTTTACCGCTCAGCATTTCTGCAATTTGTTCTACACGTTCTTCCGAAGTTAACTGCACAATGTTAGTGATCGTGGTATCAACCGTATCGTATTTGTACACTTTGTAATGTGTAACGCCTTTTGCGGCAATTTGAGGTAAGTGAGTTATGGTGATTACCTGCATGGTATGAGCAATGAGTTGCATAATTTCACCCATACGATGAGCAATTTCTCCAGAAACGCCTGTGTCAATTTCATCAAAAATAATTGTCGGCAAATTGGCGCGACTCACAACTAACGATTTAATAACTAACATCAATCGTGATAATTCTCCACCTGAAGCCGTTTGTGCAATTTCTTGTGGCGTACCATTTTTATTAGCAGAAAATAGAAAATTAACGATTTCCATTCCGATTGGTAAATAATGATCTGCTTGTTTAATATCAACCACAAACTGTGCGTTGGGCATACCTAAACGAGCTAGCTTTTGGGAGACATTTTGCTCCATCTCCAATTTGACAGAAACGCGTTTATTCGTCAAGTGTGAAGCAGCCTCTTGTAACCACTGTTCAGTTTCAGATAACTGAGTTTTAAGCGTTTCAAGTTCCGTATCAAACCTATCAATACGTGCCAACTTTGATTCAAAATCGGTTTGTAATTGCAGCAATTCAGCCACCGTTTGCACATGATGCTTCTGCTGGAGCGAATACAACTCATTCAATCTATTTTCGACAAATTCTTTGCGTTGCGGATCAAAATCAGTATCATGGAGCGTCACTTCCAATTCCGTAGCAATATCTTTCAAATCAATCAATGCGCTCTCAACACGCGCTTCATAATCCGCTATTGCAGGCATATAAGCGATGATTTTACGTAAAGCTGTGGACACCTCTTTTAATTGAGTATTGACACCCGTTGAATCGTTTTCTAAATCTGTTAAGGCAAGTGCTAACGCTGTTTTCACTTCCTCCGAATGGTTCATAACTTCGAGTTCCAATTCCAATTGCATTTGTTCATCTTCTACTAACTGCATCGCTACAAGTTGGTCGTATTGAAATTGCGCATAGTCGCGTTCCGAACGCCATTTTTGAGCCGTTTCGAGTAACAGTTTATAATCTTGCTGAATCTGTTTGTAGGTTTTGTAAATGCGCTGGTAAGTAGTTAATTCGGATTCTGATTTAGCAACAGAATCGAGCACATCTAACTGAAAAGAGGCTTCGCCCAACAATAAACTTTCGTGTTGCGAGTGAATATCAATCAACCGACTGGTGACTTCACGCAGTTGTTGCAAATTGACGGGCGTATCATTGATAAATGCGCGCGATTTTCCGCTATCCAACACTTCGCGACGAACAATACATTCCGAATCATAATCAATTTCCAACGTATTAAAGAGTGATTCTAATCCGTAACCACACACGTCAAAGGTGGCTTCCACGATACATTTCGATTTACCATCCTGAATGATTTTTGTATCAGCACGCTGACCTAATACCAATGCCAAAGCGCCCATCATAATGGATTTACCAGCGCCTGTTTCACCCGTGATTACGGATAATCCTGCTTCAAAATTAATGTTCAACTGCTCTATTAAAGCATAATTTGCTATTTCCAGATGTCTCAACACGGCACTTTTCCTTTTAAGGTTTAATCACTTCGTAACGCGATCCTAAAGCTGGATTAACGTCCATCAACACTTCATACACATCATTACGTTCCTTGGGCAACGCTTTTGGAGAGGAAAAGATGTTAATCAATTCATCATTTTTGGCATCGAGAAACGACAAAACAGCAATGGCACCAGGATCAAGTCGATTGAGATCTCTCAAAACGGGTAAACCTGAAGCAATGCGAGCGCGCGCATTATCAACATTGGACGACATATTATCCAATGCTTGACGATGATAATCATAAAAATATTCGCGAAATTTACGATAACGCTCGTCCATAAAATTATTAATCAACGCATAGCGATTTTTGTTGTCACCAAATGATTTTTTCCAGCCAGTTCCCTCTGAACCTGAACGTCCTTGCGATAAATTGACAATTTGTTCTGCTGATTGAAAAGCCGATGTTCCACCAAATTTTTGAAAAGAATCCAAATCCAAACCAATAATCATATAGGCATAATAGGCCAAAACTGCTGTCAAGTTATTTTCAAACGTGTTATTGTTAATTTCAATCGGTGAGAACTCCACATAGTTGAAGGTCACATTTACATCTTTAAAGTTAAAAATGGTAGTAGAATAAGCCGTGCCAAAAACCGGACGACGTGCTTGTATTTGCAACGTAGTCGTAAATAAATCGTCTTCATATTTGCTCACCACAAACATAAAATTACAATCAATACGTTCGCCTGTAGCGTAGACCAAATCGGTCCAACGGTAATTATTCATAAAATCGTTCAAAGCCGTTTGTAAGGTTTCAAACACCTGTTTATTCGTACCTTGTATTTGCGAACTATTGATATTAACAGTGCATTTCAGCTCTTGCGCCTGTGCTCCTACTGCTAATGACAACAAAAATCCTATTAGTAATCTCTTCATGTTAATTGTTTATCTAACTCATTTACAATATCTTCAGCTACTTCCAATTTAGATTTTAAACCAAACTGAATCTTTTCTCCTGTTGCTTTCAAAATGGTGATTTTATTCGTGTCGAATCCGAAACAAGCGTCTGCATCATTCAATGAATTGAGTACGATAAAATCAAGATTTTTGCGACGTAATTTATCCAAAGCGTGCTGTTCTTCATCGTTAGTTTCAAGTGCAAATCCCACTAAAAACTGATTCTTAGTTTTCAATTTTCCTACTTCCAAAGCGATATCTTTGGTAGGTTTTAACTCAATAATTAAATGTTCTTTGTGGCGTTTCAGTTTCTGATTGGCTATTTGAACAGGCGTAAAATCGGCAACCGCAGCACACAAAATAGCTCCATCGGATTCGTGAAAATGAGTCAAAACAACCTCATACATTTGTTGTGCAGATTCTACATCTATACGTGTAACGTTTGGATGTTCCATAAATTGTTGAACCGGACCGGCAACCAACAGAACTTTAGCACCAGCTTCAGCGCAGACGTGAGCCAATGCAAAACCCATTTTTCCAGTCGAATAATTACCAATAAAACGCACTGGATCAATGCGTTCATAGGTAGGACCAGCCGTGATAATTATTTTTTTTCCTTGTAACATTACAAAATTGCATCATCAAGAAATGCTACGATATTTTCAGGTTCTTCCATGCGACCTTTACCTACCGAGCCACACGCCAGTTCGCCATAAGCAGGTTCAATAAATTGAACGTCAATAGCTCTTAATTCACGGATATTGCGCTGAACGACAGGATGATCGTACATGCGGTCATTCATGGCTGGTGCAATAAAAACAGGTTTATCGAACGCTAAAAAAGTTGTTGATAAGGCATCGTCGGCGATTCCATTCGCAAATTTTCCAATAACATTCGCAGTCGCTGGAGCTATCAAAAAGAGATCTGCCCAATCGGCATGCGAAATATGTTCTGGATTGAATTGCGACACCGGTTCAAAAACTTCAGAATACACTTTATTGTGCGAAAGCGTTTGCAACGTCACTGCCGTAACAAACCACAACGCATTTTGCGTAGTCACCACTCTCACTTCAGCGCCTTCAGCCATCAATTGACGAATAAGCTCTGGACATTTGTAAGCTGCAATTCCGCCAGAAATACCTAATAATATTTTTTTTCCTTGTAACATAAGCTGTTAATTAAACTAGTTTGGAGCACTTCAAATTTTAATATAGTCAAGCATTAACGTACAAAGATAAAAAAAAACTCCCAAAGAAACGGCATGCGCCAGATTTTTTCAACGAGGTTCATTCAAATCGTCCTAGAAAAGAGAAAAGAGCGAACACTACAATAGCATAAACGCTCTACCAATAAGAGATTAAAACTAAAAACAAAGGCTTGTCCGAATATCGAACAAGCCTTTATTACAATTTATAGACGTCGGTTTAGAAAAACAGATGACGTTGATCACTAATTTTAGCAGCCTTTTTCAAAGCTTCGATCGAGAAATAAGGCACTGAATTTTTAGAACGTTCTGTCAAAAGTACTTTTTCTGATTTCTCATCATACACATTTGACGATTCGGTTTTGTTTAGCACTGTGAAGACAAACACACCCATATTTCCTTTTTTAGGAGCTGACAACTCGTTGACGTTAGCTAATGGAGCCAAGGCAAATAAAACTGGTTCGTTGCCAATAGAGCCAGCATAAGGCGTATTAAAATTGATATTCGACAACGTATCCACAGTTACATTTTCAGCTTGCAATTGAGCAATCGTTTTACCTGCCATTTCAGTTTGTAGCAACTCTGCCTTTTTAGTTGTACGACATTCGGCCACTAACATAGATTTCACATCTTCTAAAGCACGATACCCTTTTTCTTTCAAGCTACTTACACCTGCCACAATGAGTTGATCATCACATTCGAAAACATCCGAAACAGCATTTTCTTGAGCTTTAAATGCCCAACGAATGACTTGACGAGAATTTTTGATGTCAGCTATTTTTGTTGCATTGATATTCAAATTCATAGCAGGAAGAACTTGTAAACCATCTTTGGCAGCAGCAGTTTCCAACGCTTCTACAGTTTGATTTTCAGAAGCAAACAGTTTCGCTTGATTAAAAATTTGAGCTTGTGTGCGTGAACTTGCAATCACACGACGTTCCAAGATAGCCAACTTCACTTTCGGAGTTACACCACCACGTTCTGTGACTTGAAACAATTGAATACCATTGATATTTTTCACTTGGAATAGTGCATTAACAACTGCTTTGAAAGCTGGTTCAGCCACTTCTTTTTCAACTTCAGTTTCACGTATCCAACCAATTTCGCCACCATTAGCGGCTGTTTGTTCCACGCGTGAATGTTGACGTGCTAAAACTGCAAAATCGGCACCAGCACGTAAAGCTTTTTCCAAACTGTCAGCCAACAGTTGAGTAGCAGCTTGCGAATCCGCAGCCACAAAGATATGACGCAATTTTACGGAATCTGGTAAAGCGATACCAGTTTCCACAATGCGTGCCATTTTGTAAGTATTATCTACAAATAAAGGACCTACTACATCACCTTTTTTACCAGAAAAAGCAAATGCACGCAAATCTTCATTGATGTCTTCTTTCGACAAATTGACACCTTTGTAAGTCACATCGCTATTTGAGTTGGTAACATCAGCTACCTCATCAGTTGTAGTAAACTCAGATGACAATTCGTTAATCCATTTTTCAACTTCTGCGAAATCTTCTTTAGATGGTTGAATTGGGAATACCACATATTGCAAATCGCAACTTGCTTCTTGTTGGAATTCTTCTTTTTTCTTCTTGTATAATTTTTCAACCTCTTTATCGGAAACAGTGACTAATGAATCAGCTACTGCGAAATAAGGTTTCATGGCATATACAACATCTACCGACGTGCTACCGCCATCAAACGAATTTTTGGCTTCGAGTGAATTAGCCACAGTGGCTTTTGTGAGTAAATTGTTATATTTTTCCTCTAAACGACTATTTTTAACTGTGTTTTCCCAGAATTTCCAATAGTGTTTGTACGTATTCAATTGATCTGAAGGCATATTTACACTCTCTTCAGAATCCAACATGGCAATAAATTGCGATAAAATTTTAGGATCAAACGAGCCTGTTTCTGGATTGAAGAACACGCGGCGGCTTTGAATCAATGGATGAATGTTATTTCCCAAAATAAGTTCGAACAACTCTTTTTTGCTAACTTCCATTCCAATAGCTTCTGTTTCAGCATTCAATATTTTTTCTCGAACGGTGGTTTCCCAAACTGACTGACGAATTTGTTCTGTCATCTCTTCAGTGATATTAGATTCACCAAATTCAATTTTGTAAACTTCTGTCAGTTGATCGATAGCAGTCATGTAGTCCACGACTTTGATGTTATCGCCGTTAATCTCTGCTACATTAGCCTTAGATTCACTCATATAAGTCGATCCTGAATTCAAAAAATCACCTACGATAAACGCCAAAAGTGCTAAACCTACTACCACAAGCAGTAAAACGCCGTGGCTTCTAATTCTTTGTAATGTTGCCATTGTAATTGTTAAATGTAATATAAATAATAGTGTTAATATCTACGAAAAATCAGGGTACGAATATACAAAAAAATGTAATGCGAGCGTATGATTATTTGAAAATGTTTAATTTTCTATTTATAAGAAAGTTAACCTTCATGAGTAATCAATTTTACTAAATTTATGCGGTTGTTATGCGCTTGAAGAATCTTAAAAGTCCAATTCGAAATACGAATCGTATCATTTAATTTTGGGAATTGCTCATAATGATGTAAAATAAATCCTGCCACGGTCACATAATTATCCGATTCCGGAATATTTAAATCAAATAGCAAATTCACATTGTCAATTTCCAAACGACCCGACAAAACATACTCATTATCTGCAAGTTGCTTCGCCACATACTCCTTGCTATCGTGTTCATCTTCAATTTCACCAAAAATCTCCTCCATAATATCTTCCAAGGTGACAATTCCGGCAGTTCCGCCAAACTCATCGACTACCAAAGCAATACTCCGCTTGTCTTGCATCAATATCTTCATGAGTTTATTGGCAGCCATCGTCTCTGGTACAATAGGAATAGGACGTAAATATGCGTGCCAATCTTCGGGTTGTTTAAATAAATCAGAAGAGTGAAAATACCCAATAATATTGTCGCCATTATCCTTATAGATAGGAATTTTCGAAAATCCTGTTTCAATGAATGTATTACGTAATTCCTCCAAGCTGCTATCGTGACTCAACGATACAATTTCGGTACGAGGTACGATACAATCGCGCAATTTTACTTCTGAAAAATCTAAAGCATTTTGAAATATTTTTACCTCATTCTCTACTTCTTCCTGATTATCAGCGTGTTCAAATGAGTCGTTAACCCAAAAATCTAAATCTACTTTTCCTAACTCTTGCTTTTCACCCTTGTCCACAACTTTTACTTTGAACAGCTGCAATATTTTAACCGACAGGAAGGTTGCAAAACGTGCTATCGGATACAAAAGCACGTAACATAGCCACAACAAAGGAGAAAAAATGGTGAGCCACACATTGGGATTGACACGAAAAATGGTTTTTGGGAGAAATTCACCAGTAAATAAGACAATGAGCGTGGCAATAAGCGTTTGCAAAATATTGAC
>DATFIF010000040.1:0-5080 GCA_035270405.1 Paludibacteraceae bacterium
ATTCAAAGAACTATGAGCGTTAAATTTTTTTCAAATTATGACCCATACGCTCTTTTTTAGTTTTCATATAAAAGGCGTTATACTTATTTGGTTCAACTTCAAGAGGAATATTTTCGACCACCTCTAAGCCATATGCCTCCAATCCAATACGTTTTACTGGATTATTAGTCATTAAAAGCATTTTCGAAACACCAATTTCACGTAAAATACTAGCGCCTACTCCATAATCGCGTTCATCAGCTTTGAAACCAAGATGCAAATTAGCATCCACAGTGTCCAACCCCTCTTCTTGCAATTTATAAGCAGCCATTTTTGCCATCAAACCAATACCACGCCCTTCTTGGTTCATATAAACAATTACGCCTTTGCCGCGTTTTTCGATTTCACGCATCGCTTTGTGCAGTTGTTCACCACATTCACAACGCATTGAGCCAAAAATATCGCCCGTAGCACAGGATGAATGCACACGAACCAAAATAGCTTCATCTGGTTCCCACGAACCTTTTATCAGAACTACATGTTCCAATCCATTCGATTTTTGACGAAACGGAATCAAACGAAAATGGCCATGTTCAGTAGGCATATCCACATCCACTCCTTTTTCAACAATCGATTCCATCTGCAAACGATAGGCAATCAAATCGCGAATCGTAATCATTTTAATATCAAATTTGGCAGCTACCGCTTTTAATTCTGGCATTCGCGCCATGGAACCATCTTCGTTCATAATTTCGATGAGAGCAGCAGCAGGATACAAACCCGCCAAACGTGCCAAATCGATGGCTGCTTCGGTATGACCTGCACGACGCAAAACACCTTTACTTTTGGCGTACAAAGGACTAATGTGTCCAGGACGACCAAAGGTTGCAGCAGTAGAAGTTGGGTCTGCCAAAGCAAGGATAGTCGCTGCACGATCGGCAGCAGAAACGCCTGTGGTACAACCTTCTAATTTATCAACTGTAACCGTAAATGGTGTTCCTAAAATAGAGGTGTTGGTAGAAACTTGTTTGTCTAAATCCAGTTCAGAGCAACGTTCTTCAGTCAACGGAACACACAAAACTCCGCGTCCGTTAGTCACCATAAAATTCACCTTTTCAGGCGTTATTTTTTCAGCAGCAACAATAAAATCACCTTCATTTTCGCGATCTTCATCATCAACAACCACTAAAAATTTACCATCCCGAAAATCGGCAATAGCAGCTTCAATAGCTTTTAGATCTGTTTTCATTATATTGTATCTTTTTTTGTTATTAAGTTTTTAACGCGTATCCAGAAAATCTTGTACGCATCGGCATTAAGTAGATTCGAATCTGTAGCAGCTTTGTAGGTTAAAAAACCTCCAATTGGCAATAAAACAGCGGAACTCAGCCACATACCCTGCCACACTTCCCACAATCCCTCGCGTGCCATTTTTTGTCCGGTAGTATCTATGATGTAATAAATAATAAAAAACGAAACCGATACGACCACAGGCATTCCCAAGCCACCTTTACGCACAATCGCACCCAACGGAGCTCCGATAAAGAAAAATATCAAACAGGCAAACGACAGCGTAAATTTACGATGCCACTCCACATTGTGACGCGTAAAATACTCATCTACTTCGGAAATAACGGCACGATTATATTGCACATCGTTAGAGAGCATTTGCGAACTGTTTACTGCTTGGTTAACAAGCCGTTCCATCTCTTTTTGTGATAATGTGAGAAATAGAGAATCAGCATCGAGTATTAAAGGAATATCAGCCGTTTCCACCAACTCTTTTGCTGGTAAATTCTGCTCATCGTAACTTTTTGCAAAGTATTTTTTGGTCGCTAATTCTGTCGAGAAGTTCGTTCGTAAAGAGTCGCGCAACTGGTTCGATGAATCGACATCGTGCGTTAGTCGTACAATATTTTTACTGATATGTTGATCCTGCATCACCGATTCGTCCATACGTGCAAAATTGGCATCGAAATCAATCAAAACCTCTTTTTTGGCAAATGTTTCGCGCCGATATGGAATATTACCTTTTAATCCGGATGTTTGTTGTCGCTGAAGATTTTCAAACACCTCGCCGTGATACAATATCAGCAGCAAATTCATTTTATCGGCTGTCAATTTAATAAAAGCTGAATCGGCTGTCGTTACCGAAGCATTTTCAAATCCATTATTAAAATCATAAATCATGATATTTTTAAGCGCGCCTGTATTTCTATCTCGGTCACGCACATAGAGATTCATGCCATTGATACCTGAATAAAATTGACCAATGGGAATCTCTAACTCTGGCGATTTTTGACGAATGGAAAACATGAGCGTCCACATCCGTTTTTGAGCAAAAGGAATCACATTATTGGAGAAGAAAAATGCACCAATACATAAAAAGACAATAAATACAACCAACGAACGCATGATACGAAATAGCGAAACGCCAGCCGACTTCATAGCCAACAGTTCAAGACTTTCGCCCATATTACCAAACGTCATGATGGAAGCCAACAGGATGGCTAGTGGCAATGCCAACGGCACAGAACTCAACGCCGTATAGAAGAAAAATTCAAGTAAAACATCAATGGGCAAGCCTTTACCGACCAAATCATTGACATGCAACCATATAAATTGCATTACCACAATGAATAGGCAGATAAAAAATGTTGCAAAAAACAGTTGAATGAAATTTGCAAACATGTATGAATCAATGCGTTTAATGCGAAACATGAATTTCATTTTTGAGTCACAAAGGTAGCATAAAAAAAGCAAACTGCGAACAGTTTGCTTTATATTTGATAATTATTAAGATTCGGTTACATCCCAGTCACACGGCGCAATTCGTCAATTTGTGTGTTCCACAATCGAATAGCATCTTCCACGTCACCCTCATCTGCGAAATCAGTTATCGTCAGCGAGACGTCGCCCGTCAACTCCAACGCCTGAATTGAAAATTCAAAAAACGTATCGGCTGGTTCGTGCATCCAACGAAAACGTATCAAAACGCCCTCTTTAGAAGTTAATCGTTCGGCATGTTCCACTTGACCATTCCACGAAAACACAAAATCATCACCCGTATTATCAACCGTGTCGGCAAACCATTCTTGCAAACCATCAGGCGAACTCACACATTTCCACAAAATCGTCTTCGACACTTTTTGTAAGAGGTAATCTACCGTATATTTTTTTTTCTTCATCATAATTTACTCGTTTAATCTCACGACTATCACAGGCGTCATCACTATTCCACCAGAGCGTAGCTATTATTCAGCCAAACTTTCTTTATCGAAAGCGAGTGGCATCAAATCGCGGATTTGCTTTATTTTATACACATATTCTGTTCCGTACAACAACACTTCGATCGGTTGACGAAAACGCTCTTCACTTTCCAATAACACTTGACGACACGAGCCACAAGGTGTAATGGGCTGAGCTAAAAAATTACCTCCCGTTTGAGTTGCAATCGCCAATGCTAAAGGCGCCACATCGGGATATTGAGAATTGGCATAAAACATCGTTACACGCTCGGCGCACAAACCCGATGGATAAGCCGCATTTTCTTGGTTACTTCCTTGTAAAATCACACCATTTGCCAAACGTAAAGCCGCTCCAACTTGAAATTTGGAATAGGGCGTGTACGAACGTTCCGTGGCTGCTTTAGCTTGCTCAACTAAGGCTTGATCTGACTCACTCAACTCTTCAAAACGATAGACTTCAATCTCTGTTTCAATTTTTTTCAGTCGCATAATAATAACTACAAATTTTAATAATAACGTCTTTAACTCATGCAAATATACAATTTTTCAATAACATTTGGTGTACTTTAACAAAAAATAATACCTTTGCAGCCAAAAAAAAGACCTTTTTCGCAAAAGGTCTTTTTACACTATTTCTCAGTATTAGGTTTTAAGGTAAAAAAGATTTTGGTCTGATTCTTCTTTACAGTTGCAAAGTAACAACCTTTTAACGAACGAGAACGAATATAAAAACATATTATATAACATACTTTGGTCAAGGTGTAAGCAAACCCACCCAAAACCACCTTTAACACATTCTAAAAAGAGTATAAAATGCTCTTAAACAAGAGCTTAAATAGAGTTATAAATCGTAATCACGTATCAACAACGTATCATTTTAATATAAACAGACTCATACAAATCATGAAAAAAAGCCAATTCATCAAAAAAACAGTTCTTTTGCTTTTTCTTTTTTCGCCATTTTTTCTTGTGGCGCAAAATTTTCAGGTGCATTTCGACCTCGGCGCAGGACGTAAATATGTGACAACCACCTTCGAAATGTTCAAACCAGACACGCTAGGAAATACCTTCATATTTGTCGATTTTGACTTCAATTTTCCTGATAAGACAAATCCAAAATACACGTATTATAATCCAGGCTTGGCTTATATGGAAGTTGCTCGTTGCTTTTCATTATCCAAAAAAGTGCCTATTAGCGCACAAATCGAATACAATGGTGGTTTTTTTATAAATCCTGCGGGCACTGGCTTGGCTGTCAATAATGCCTTTTTGGGCGGATTGGATTACTTCATGCACAGCAAAGATTTTTCACGCACGTATAATATTAAAGTGCTCTACAAACACATCATGGGCAAAGAACCCGCATCATTTCAAATTACAGGATTATGGGGCATGCATTTTTTCAAAAATAGATTTTCATTCACCGGTTTCGCCGATTTTTGGTACGAACGTAACACCAATTACCTCAATTCACGCGGTAACTTACTCGCCACGCCCACTCATACACAACTCGTATTTATCACCGAGCCGCAACTTTGGTGGAACATCACGCCACACGCAGCTATTGGTACTGAGGTGGAAATGAGCGTTAATTTCGGTTCAACGCATGGATTTAAAATATGTCCAACCGTAGCTGCCAAATATACGTTCTAAAAATCAATTTTTTTTTACAAAAAGTTTTGCAAGTATCAAAAAATGCATTACCTTTGCACAACTTTTCTGAGGAGAAGTTACTGGTGCGGTAGTTCAGTTGGTTAGAATACCTGCCTGTCACGCAGGTGGTCGCGGGTTCGAATCCCGTCCGCACCGCAAAAAAAAGACGCTAATTAATTTTAGCGTCTTTTTTGTTTTAT
>DATFIF010000041.1:0-2525 GCA_035270405.1 Paludibacteraceae bacterium
TCCACTCTACAATTTCGCCAAAATAATTGGCAGAAGTTACATATTTGTACAACCCTTTGTTTGGTAAATAATGATTGGTGTCGCCTGGTTCTCTGAGGTGGCGGATGACGTGGTCAGAATGTAGGTTGATAATCATTCCAATAAAGAATATAATAGAGCCTATGATAAATCGTGTATCTAGTAACCAAGCCTCTGAATACATACCTTCGGGCGAATGAAAGAAAATCCATTGTCCTTGTAAATAACCATTGACCGTATTAAAAATAATTCCCATAATGATAATGGAAATTGGCATTTTGCTATTTCCTTTCAATAAAAAAGGGAAAATAAAAGCGCGTTGCAGATAGTGTAACTGAAAAAACAGGAAAAATAGCAGCGGGGCAATATCCCATTGACGCGAGGAGTGACTCCAGAAATAGAACATCACTAAAAACACGGGAGCTTCCATGATGAACCAAGCTACTTTATTATTAATCGCTGGTCCCCATTTGGCTGAAATCATTTTTCCGTAACCCGCTTCTATAAAATAGAGCGCAACGAAAACAAGGACAGCTACAAAGCCCATCACAAAAAGCAAAAAATTAAATGACTCATACGTTGATGGGTCTAATGCAGTAATGTTTAAATTCATAAGTATATAGTTTTTTTATATTTGATATAATTAATTTTCGCAGCAACAGATTAAATTGCGATCACCCCATCCGTTATCCACGCGGGCTACCGAAATCCAAAATTTATTTTCTTTGACCCAAGGTAAAGGAAATGCCGCTTTTTCGCGACCGTAAGGATGATTCCATGTGTCAGAAGCAATCACGTAATCGGGATGCGGTGCATTGATGAGCACATTGTCTTCTTTATCAGCTTTTCCAAACGCTATTTCGTCTATTTCATCTCGAATAACGAGCAGAGCTTCTACAAATCGATCCAGTTCTGCCAACGATTCGCTTTCTGTTGGCTCAATCATCAATGTACCATGCACTGGAAATGATAAAGTCGGTGCGTGAAATCCAAAATCCATCAAACGTTTGGCAATATCACTTTCTGTGATATTAGTATCTGCTTTAAAATGGCGACAATCCAAAATCATTTCGTGTCCCACACGACCTGTGGCGCCTGTATAGACAATGCCGTAATCGTTTTCAAGACGTTTGGTGAGATAATTCGCGCTTAAAATGGCAGTTTCAGTTGCTTTTGTTAAACCTTTTTCTCCCATCATACGGATGTAGCCATAGGTTATTGGTAAAATTCCAGCACTTCCCCAAGGAGATGCAGAAACGGCTGTACAGTTATTTTCCGAATTAAAGATGTGATGTTGTGGCAAATAATCGATCAAATGTTCGGCTACACAAATCGGTCCAACACCAGGTCCGCCTCCGCCGTGAGGACTTGCAAATGTTTTGTGGAGATTTAGGTGACACACGTCCGCTCCAATAAATCCCGGTGAAGTCAATCCAACTTGTCCGTTCATATTGGCACCATCCATGTATATTTGGCCACCAGCGGCGTGAATAGTTTCACAAATTTCAACAATCGCAGGTTCAAAAATTCCGTGCGTTGATGGATAGGTAATCATCAAGGCGGATAAATTATCTTTGTATTGTTCTGTTTTATTTTTTAAATCGGTAACGTCCACATTCCCCAATTCGTCGCACGCAGTAACAACCACTTCAAAGCCAGCTTGTATAGCACTTGCAGGATTAGTTCCGTGTGCTGATGCAGGAATCAGTACAATGTTTCGGTGACTTTCTCCATGCGCTTCTTGATAGCGGCGAATGGTTAAAAGTCCAGCATATTCGCCTGCGGCGCCTGAGTTTGGCTGAAGCGTACAACCCGGCAAGCCTGTAATTTCGCACAAGTAAGCGGTTAAATTGGTTATTAATTCTTGATAACCTTGCGTTTGTGAGGCTGGAGCAAAGGGATGAATAGCTGTAAATTGTTTCCAACTTAGTGGAAGCATCGAGGCAGCTGAATTCAGTTTCATCGTGCACGAACCGAGTGAAATCATCGATTGAGTAAGCGAAATATCTTTACGATCGAGTTTTTTGATATAGCGCATCATATCTGTTTCGGAATGATATTTTTCAAAAACTTCATGGTGGAGCGCTGGCGTTTGACGAATCAGGTTTTTAGGAATAGAGATAGATTGAATTCCATCTAAACTTGCCGGCATCTCTTTTCCACAGACTTGTGCAAAAATGGCGACGACTTTTGCCACATTTTCGGTTGATGTGGTTTCGTCGGTACTGATGCCGATAGCGCCATCTTCAAAATAACGAAAATTGATATGATTTGCTTCTGCTAAAAGGCGAAGTGTGGCTGTAGAAAATCCTTCAGGGAGCGCAATTCGTAACGTATCAAAATAGGTTTCGTTGCGTTGGGTGCAACCTAATTTTGTTAATTCTTGTGCTATCAATACGGCTTTGATATGCACATTCATCGCTATTTCTTGCAGACCGTTATTGCCATGATAAGTGGCATAAAATCCTGACATAACAGCTGGTAATGCTTGTGCCGTGCAGATATTT
>DATFIF010000042.1:0-2448 GCA_035270405.1 Paludibacteraceae bacterium
TGCCTCTGTAGTTTCGTTCAAATGCCTATTTTTAAGAGCAGTTTGAATAACATAACCCATAAAAATAGTAAAAAACAACAACAAAACAATGCCATCTCCACGCGAAATCACAGAAACGATATCGTGGTCAATTAATTTATCACTAGCAATAACAAATACGACAACGGCTGACAATAAAGCCAACGGAATTTCAATCCAAGTCGTAGAATGCTTTACAACCAATGGATAGATAAGCGACGAGACGCCTAAAATCGCCAAAATATTAAAAAGATTACTCCCTACAATATTACCTAAGGCAATATCATTGCTACCTTTCAATGCTGCAGAAACATTGACCACCAACTCCGGAAAGGAAGTTCCAAAAGCCACAATGGTTAGCCCTATGATTAAATCAGACACCTTTAAACGACGAGCGATGGCCGAAGCACCATCCACCAATTTGGTAGCACCAAAAATAAGTGCCACAAAACCTAGCAACAAAACAGTTATTTGCATAAATAAGATTTACAGAAAAATTATTAGGCTATTTTGATGTGTGAAAAAGTCAATTTCTCTTTTGCATAATCCGTTGTTACGTGGAACTTTTTCTTATCTGATGAAGGAATTTCATACATGGCATCCATCATAATCGTTTCGGTTATAGAACGTAAACCACGGGCTCCTAACTTAAACTCAACCGCTTTTTCGACGATGTAATCTAATACGTCATCGTCAAACTTCAATTCAACTTGATCCATGGCAAATAATTTGGTGTATTGTTTGACAATGGAGTTTTTCGGCTCTGTCAAAATCAAACGTAATGCTTTATTGTCGAGCGGATTAAGATGCGTTAATATGGGCAGACGACCTATAATTTCAGGAATCAATCCAAAAGATTTTAAATCTTGCGGCGCAATATATTGCAACATATTTTCACGATCCACCATATTTTGTTCGCTGACAGAGCCAAAGCCAACAACATGTGTGTTCAAACGTTGTGCAATTTTTTTCTCAATACCATCAAATGCACCGCCACAAATAAACAAAATATTCTGCGTATTGACAGCAATCATCTTTTGGTCGGGATGTTTACGACCGCCTTGAGGTGGAACATTCACCACAGAACCTTCCAATAATTTGAGCAGTCCTTGTTGTACACCTTCGCCACTCACATCACGTGTAATACTAGGATTATCGCCTTTGCGTGCAATTTTATCTATCTCGTCGATAAACACAATGCCACGTTCCGCCGATTTCACATCGTAGTCGGCAACTTGTAACAAACGCGTTAAAATACTTTCAATATCTTCGCCCACATAACCAGCTTCTGTCAATATCGTAGCATCAACGATAGCAAATGGCACATGCAATTTTTTGGCAATCGTACGAGCCAACAGAGTTTTACCAGTGCCTGTAGTTCCCACCAATATAATATTGGATTTTTCAATCTCTACATCTTCAGCAGATTTGGGCTGTGTAATACGTTTATAATGATTGTAAACGGCTACCGACAGAAATTTTTTTGCTTCGTTTTGTCCTATCACATATTGGTCTAAAAACTCCTTAATTTCAACCGGTTTAGGTAATTTTTCTCCATTTAATGTAAAGTCGCTCTTTTTAGTGAGTTCAGTTTTGAGCACATTGTCAGCCATGTCGACGCATTCGTTACATATATTGCCATCTAATCCAGTAAGCAACATACGCACCTCACTTTCAGCACGTCCACAAAAACTACAATGAGCTTCATCCTTTATTTGTTTCGCCATGAAATATGTCTTCCTAATTTATTATTTATTACGAATAAGAACGTTGTCAATCATACCGTAGTCTAACGCTTCTTGAGATGTCATCCAAAAATCACGATCAGAATCTTTTTCAATTTTCTCAAATGATTTCCCAGAGTGATCAGCAATTATTTGATATAACTCGTTCTTCAACAACATGATTTGTTTATAATTAATTTCCATATCAGCCGCTTGACCTTGCATGCCTCCCATGGGCTGATGAATCATAACGCGAGAATGTTTCAACGCTGAACGTTTACCTTTTTCCCCAGCAACAAGCAGAACAGCAGCCATAGATGCTGCCATACCTGTACAAATGGTGCCAACTTTACTACCAATATATTGCATCGTATCGTAAATGCCAAGACCTGCATGCACAGAACCACCAGGACTATTTAAATAAATGGTAATGTCTTTACCAGGATCGGCTGTATCCAAAAAAAGTAATTGTGCTTGAATCACATTTGCCACATAATCATTGATTTCTGAACCTAAAAAGATAATACGGTCCATCATCAAACGAGAAAATACGTCCATTTGAGTGACGTTTAATTGACGTTCTTCCAAAATGGATGGTGAAATATAACCACCTCCCATCGTCACTTCTGACATGTATTTGTCCAGCGACAAACTATTCATGTTCATGTGTTTAGTCGCAAATTTGCGAAATTCATTTTGTTCCATA
>DATFIF010000043.1:0-7304 GCA_035270405.1 Paludibacteraceae bacterium
GATGAACGGCTTTCAACTCCCACAATGACCGCTTCGTTAGTCAAAAATCCACGCATTTTCTGATCAAAGGCTTTAAATCCTTCTTGCAGGCGTTTTCGAATGCGTTTTGGTAGCCATGTATGTAGAGGCGAAGACACAATACCAGGCAAATAGGAGCAGGCTGGTAACGTATGTGATATTCGTCCATTGACAAAATCTCCTAAGCGTTGCGCTGGAGCTATTTGTAGCCCACCACCATTATTTTCAAAAGCCAATCGTTCTAAATCTGCTTGAAAATGTAATCCGCACAGTTCGCCGAATTGCGCATATTCTTTTAAATCTTCAGGATGGATTTCTACTACAATGCCCGAATTAGCAAAAGGTGAATTACGATGGGAGGCCGACATACCATTGACCACAATTTGATTCTCTTCAGTGGCTGATGGAACAATATGTCCGCCAGGACACATGCAAAATGAGTAAACTCCACGTCCATCAACTTGCTGAACAAGGTTGTAAGATGCGGCAGGCAAGTATGGATTCCGAATTTTGCTATGGTATTGAATTTCATCGATTAAGCTTTGCGAATGTTCTACACGAACACCCATTGCAAACCCCTTCGCTTCTAATTTTATACCTTGTTTATGTAACAAATGGTAGATGTCGCGTGCTGAATGTCCCGTTGCGAGAACGACAATATTCGATTTAAAAATTTTCCCATTTTCCGTTTTTACACCACTTATTTGGTTACCATCAAGCATTAGTTCATTCACTTTGTGATCAAAATGAATAGCTCCTCCATATTTAAGAATGGTTTCGCGCATATTTTTAATGACCACGGGTAGTTTGTCTGTTCCAATGTGTGGATGTGCCTCAAATAAAATTTCGTCTTGTGCGCCGTGTTGATGGAAAATCTCAAAAATTCGTTGTGTATTACCTCGCTTTCTTGAGCGTGTATAGAGTTTTCCGTCAGAAAAAGTGCCCGCGCCGCCTTCGCCAAAACAGTAGTTAGATTCTACGTCCAGTGCTGTGTTACGATTGAGTTGAGCGATGTCTTTTTTACGTTCCGACACCTCTTTTCCGCGTTCGAGCACGACAGGACGAAACCCCAACTCAATGAAGCGTAAGGCAGCGAACAGTCCTGCAGGACCAGAACCGACAATGATAACTTCAGGTTTTTTTGATACGTCGCTGTAGTGAAAATTAGTTTCATGCTGATATTCAGGTTGTTCTTCTCCTAAAAAGACGCGTACTTTGAGTAATACCACTGGTTGTCGACTACGTGAATCAATAGATTTTTTTACCACTTGAACGTGTGAAATATCATTCAATTGACACTTTAATTGCTGAGCGATAATTTGCTTTAATTCAACCTCTTCTGAGGCTTCTTTTGGTGATAGTGTGAGTTGTAATTCTGTCATATAATTTGAGTAAGCTTGTACGGGTTATGTGAGTTTGCAAAGTTAGTTCTTTTTTGGCGTAATTACTCAAAAACATTCGTTTGTGCGGGATTGCTCGCAACAAATTATTATCTTTGCTGAAAAATTGGACAAATGGTAGAAATAGGAAATACGGTTGTTAGCTTTGATCTCTTTGAACAGCAATTCTGTTGCGATTTGGGTATCTGTCGCGGAATTTGTTGTGTTGAAGGCGATTCGGGAGCACCATTGGAAGATAATGAAGTGGCCGAACTTGAAAAAGTGTTACCACTTATTTGGAATGATTTATCCGACGAGAGTAAAGCGGTGATTAATGCGCAAGGCGTTTTTTATGTAGATAGTGATGGTGATAGCGTAACATCGATTGTAAATGGGCGTGAATGTGTTTTTACCTACATCGATTCTGTTGACGGAATTTGCAAATGTGCTATCGAAAAGGCGTACCGTAATGGCTTAACTGATTTTTATAAACCGATATCGTGTCATTTGTATCCCGTGCGATTAGAAAAATACAAACGATTCACAGCTGTTAATTATCACCGATGGAACGTGTGTGCGCCAGCTGAAAAAAATGGTAAAAAGTTGAAATTACCAGTCTATAAATTTTTGAAAACGCCACTTGTACGTCGCTTTGGAGAGGCTTGGTATGCTGAATTAGAGCAGGTTGCTGCAGCGTATGAAGCAGAATTTAAAGAACAATAATGGGCGTTATTGCATCTCAGAAACGTAACGGATTAACTTATGACATTATTTGAAATTGCTCTTATAGCTGTTGGTTTAGCCATGGATTGTTTTGCAGTTGCTATCGCTAGTAGCATGTCTTACGGTCGTTACAATTGGTTAAAAATAGTACGCATGGCTTTTTTCTTTGGTGTTTTTCAAGGTGTTATGCCTTTTATTGGGTGGTTAGCAGGTGTCAGTTTTGCAGAACATATTGCACCTTTCGATCATTGGGTTGCTTTTGTTATTCTTGGTTTTTTGGGCATAAAAATGGCTATTGAAAGTTTCAAAAAAGAATCAGACGACGATAAATCAACACCTTTTGGGTCGTATAAAATGTTGATTGCTTTATCATTTGCAACAAGTATTGATGCGTTGGCCACAGGTTTGATTTTTGTACCAATGGGCGATGTTATTTATACGGCATCCGGCTTGATAGCATTAGGTAGTTTTTTGTTTACGATAAGTGGCTGTGTGATAGGCATTTCATTTGGAAAAAGATTTAAACTTAATGTAGAATTGATTGGTGGTATTATTTTATTCCTTATTGGTACAAAAATTTTGATTGAACATTTATGGATAGAGTCATGTATGTAATTAGTAGTGTCATTTTCAATAACTTGCGTGTATGAAACTCATTTACCTAAAACATAATAAGATTGATAAAACTGCTTGGGATGCTACTGTAAAAGAAGCCTCTACGAGTATGCCTTATGCTTATTCATGGTATTTAGATGTGGTTTCGCCGCAATGGGAAGCACTTGTAACGCCTGATTATGCGTATGTGATGCCATTACCTGTCAAGCGTAAATTTGGAATTCCGTATGTCATTCAACCACGTTGGACGCAGCAATTAGGTCTGTTTTCGAGGGACTTTATCACTCCTGAAATAGTGGAGCAATTTATTCGTCGCATTCCGTATGTGAGTTACGATTTCAATCTTAACTTTGGTAATGTCCGTCATACGCAGTTGTTACCAAATCGGATTATAGATTTAAGTGCTGATTATAAGTCCATTAATAAGCAGTTTTCTAAAAATACAAAACGTAATATTGCAAAAGCATTAAAAGCGAATTTGAACATACAACTTATTGATTACAAATTGCTTGCTGACTTTTGGATGTCGCAGAATAGTGATATGCCAATAGAGTTATTTGAAAAATTACCAACACTATGTGCCGCAGCTCAAGAACATCATGTGGGTTATTTTTATGGTGTTTTTACATCCAACCAAGAATTGGTTGCTACGTTGATGACGCTCGAAACGGAATCGCGTATTATCTATTTAGTGCCAACTTCTAACCAATTAGGTAAAGATACGAGTGCTATGTTTTTGTTAGTAGATGAACTTTTGAAAAAAAATGCAGGAAGTTCTAAAGTTTTTGATTGCGAAGGTTCTCGAATTCCTGGAGTTTCAAAATTCTACGAAGGTTTTGGTGCTACGCTTCAACCATATTTCACCATAAATCGCTGTCGTCCACAGTGGTTAGTAAAGCTATTAAACAGATGAATGTATTATTTTTTTCAGCATGGTATCCGCATCGTTATGATGCAATGGCGGGACTTTTCGTGCGGAAGCATGCCGAAGCCGTTTCTCGTCACGCACGTGTGTGTGTGCTTTTTCCTTTTGAAGACGAGCATGTGTGTAATTTTGAGGTAGTAAAAAAAACGTTTAATGAGGTAACAGAGATTTACGTTTATTATCCATATTGTAAAAACCCGTTACTTAAAACTCTTTCAAAAGGAATTAACTATTTTCGTGCATTTTTCAAAGGTTATAAAGTAGTTTTAGCGCAGTTTGGTAAACCTGATATTTGTCATGCTAATGTGCTCACACGTAGTGGTTTTCTGGCTTATTACTTAAAAAAACGCTATGCTATTCCTTATGTTGTTATGGAACATTGGACACGGTATTTACCTGAAAATTTTTCATATACGGGCTTTTTTCGTAAACAACTATCAGAATGTGTTGTGCGCGAAGCTGGTTGTATCATGCCAGTGTCTGCTGATTTAATGCGTGCCATGGTTTCGTGTGGTTTAAAGTCAAACAATTACCAAGTTGTAAATAATGTGGTTGATGATTTTTTCTATATTCCACAAGAAAGTGTAGTGCGTCATAAAAAACGGATTCTACATATTTCCTGTTTTGATGAGAAGCATAAAAACGTGTTTGGCATTTTGCGTGTCATCAAAAAAATAGCTGAGCAACGGAATGATTTTGAGCTCATTATAGTTGGAACAGGCGTCGATTTTCAAATGACTTATGATTATGCTCAATCGCTAAATTTACCAGTAGGAGTAGTAAAATTTGTAGGCGAACAAGCGCCTCAAGAGGTGTGTCAGTGGTTCTACAACAGCGATTTTTTTCTACTTTTTTCTAACTATGAAAATGCGCCTGTCGTGATTTCAGAGAGTTTGGCGGTAGGTAAACCTGTGTTATCGAGTAATGTGGGCGGTATAGCCGAAATGGTACGTTCGCAAACTGGTGTTTTAATAGAAAAAGGTGAAGAGCAGGCACTATTTGAACAAACAAATTTGATGCTTGACCATTTTCAGGAATTTGACGCAACGAAAATTCGGGAGGCTGGTCATCAATATAGCTATGATGCCGTAGGTGAAAATCTGATGGCTATTTATCGTGCAACTTTGCAAGGAACTCCATCGTGTAGTCCGTTAAAATAGTTGCTTCTAATAAGTTTATCTGACAGTTCGTTCGCTTTTTCTGGCGAAATAGGTCTTTCTTTCAACGTTTCATCGAATACGTTTATTCCAAATCCTTTCCAAACATAATTTTCACAATGCATTACGTTTAGCAGTGTTGGGTAGATATCCATTTGATAGATGGTGTCGAGGCAAGTTGTTGGGGTGATTTTATCAGCTGAATAAATCATAAGTGGCACACATGCTTGTTGATTGATAGGAATGGACTGTTTTTGTAAAAGGTCTATATAGTTTGTTCGTTTTTCTTGGTGAAAAATGGTGTGATCGCCAGTGATGACAATCGTTGTGTTCTTCTTCAGTAGGGAGTCGGCAAACAACTGATTTACTAAATAGCCAATACATTGGTCGGTATAATTTACACTTTTGATGTAGTTGCTCAAATCGCTAGGTAATTTGCTAGCAATTTTTAAATTGGAGCTATCTGAATATTCCGTAAATGGCGAATGAGAAGCCATAGTAGTGACAAAAAAGCAGAAAGGAGAATGAGTTGTTTGCATTTCGTGCGCGACTTTTCGCATCATTGTGAAGTCAGAAATTGGTTCTGCAAATAAAGATGTATAGTGTAGCGCTTGCGTCATTTGTCCTTGATTCCAAGCGGATGCAGGCGTGGGAATGAAAATTTTTCGACTGTTCGATTGTAGCGCATCTGCTATCGATGGAAAACGATTTGCATAGAATCGCATACTGACGGCGCCATCGTAAATAGGTAATAGTCCAGTGTTTACTATCAGTTGTGCATCCGACGACATTCCATTCCGTATTTGCGGAACTACATTTGGAAAATAAGCCGTTGATTCTTCTTGTATGAGACGGTTTATGTTTGGCGTTATCTCTTGTCCGTCAATCTGTTGATTGATAATCCAGCTCTCAAAACTTTCGAAGAAAATAATCACTAAATTAGCTTGGCTTGATGTCGGTTGGTCTCCTATATTCAAAAACGGTGCTACATCGTGTGGATTGATGTGTGGAACTTCTGGCTTCGAAACGAGTTGAATAACTAAGTTTTTCGATTCGTTGATGAAATGTGCAATAGGTGAAAAAGTAGTGGCATACCAAATGCGCCCTGTGCTTGCTTCTTTAAAATAGTTGCTAAATGGGTTGATCGGTTGTGCTATTTGATACGATACGTAGGCAGTTGGAAGAAATCCAAACCCAGCAATCCATAGACTAAACAAAAAGAGTTTAATGCTGCGTTTTGATGTTGGGAAATAGTGCTTGACAAACATTAAAAATGCCATCCATAGCAGAGTCATCAGCGGAAAC
Source organism: Paludibacteraceae bacterium (assembly GCA_035270405.1). GTDB lineage: Bacteria > Bacteroidota > Bacteroidia > Bacteroidales > Paludibacteraceae > W0P28-013. The sequence goes on from DATFIF010000043.1 coordinate 6,123, forward strand.
AATAGATCTTTCACCAACATAAAAGGCAAGATAGACTCCCAAATTCCATTCATATTGGAGATGTTGATAAGACTCCAGCTATTGAGCAAATCATGATAACTGCGGAAATAGAGTAAATTGCCAATTAACCAAATATCTAGTAAAATGGCAACAAGGATTGTCCACCCTTTGTTATAAACTAAAAATACGAATGCCGAAATGATACCACAAAAGAAAAAATTGATAAGCAAAATTCGGATGTTGTATGGCGCTAATAGGTCTTTTGGGAAGTCAATTAATTCCGGACTGATAAGATAGATGAATAACAGACATTTGAAAAGTAGCAGTAAGGCATAGACAGATGCTGTGTAAATGCTGTTTTGGTGTTGTTTCATGGAATGAGAGATTTTACTTCTGTTCATCATTATCTCCTATTTTTTCTAATTTTAGTCGCGATGACTTTCGTAGTTTATAACTAAACTAATATGCCAAATTAATTGGGCAAAAATAACTACAGCGCTTCCAACGCAATAACCAATGAGTGCCACTCGAAAATCATTGGCGTAAATGCCAATAAAAATTCCGATGATACGTGATAATACGAGTAGGATTTCAAAAAAAAGCGCTACTTTTTGTTTTTGAAAAATGTCCGATACATAACAAATTGGTGCTACAAGCGATGACATTAATAGCCACGGTAACATGATCCGAATATATTCGCCTGTTACCTTCCATCCTTCTCCCAATAACCATTCCGTAAGCCATGGCAGTACGAAATAAAGTGCTGCAAAACTGGGTACAACAATTAGCGTCGTATTACGAATAAACTTCTTAAAAAAAGGTAAAATTGTTTTTTTGTTTTGAACATGTTCGGCGGTGCGTTGAAAAAAAACTTGGTACAGTGAGCCAGAAATCATGTTTATTGGACGAAAAGCTAATGTGAGTGCCATGCCGAAAAAGCCTATTTCTGCGAGACCAAAAAATGGTGTCAATAGTAGTATGGGCAGACTGCCGCTTATAGTATTAACAACTGAACGCGGTAAAGCGAACTTAGGGAAATTGGCATACTCTTTTGCTACTGTTTTACAAGCTGTTATATCGAGCGTTAAGAGTGGTTTTAAGGTTTTCTTAAATGCCGTTGAAATAGTGATTGTTAGTGATAGAATGGGTGCTAGAACGGTTGAAATAATCAGTCCTCCGCCT
>DATFIF010000044.1:0-4836 GCA_035270405.1 Paludibacteraceae bacterium
GTGGATTTTCGTATAAATCTAACAAACGTACTAGTACTTCTTCTGTTCTTCCATCTGGGAAAATGGTTTTTGCACGCTCGGCGACTTCTTGTGAGACGCTAAACGAGACTGTAAATTTTTGTTTTGCCATTGTTTTTTGATATTTAGTGATAAATAGATAATCTTCCGTGGTTCATATTCCATATACCGTTCATATATCATTTGGTAGATGGTTCGTATTTCATATTCCGTTCATACCATTTGGTAGATAGCTCATATTCAATTTTCATTTTCAAGTGATTGTTCTTTGAAAACTGTCACGTATTCATGTAGCATTTCGATAGGCGTGTGATAACTGAGAAGTTGTAAGCCTCTATTATCTGCCATAAAACACTCGACCCTGGACCCGTAGCTATCTGTCCACCCTTGCAATAGATAGATAGCATCACACTCTAACAACAACTCCATGTTTTTAACTAGGTGTTGATTATAGGTTGCGTTGAGCGGTAAACCATTTTCGTGAGGATTGATAACTTCGAAACCGATTAGTTGAAGGGCTTTTTTTGCGTTTTCAAACGCAAGCCTATTTCCATCAACCGTATGAGTTATTGGACCCGATATGTAAATTTTGGGACTTATCATGGCAAGGTTACTGAAATTCCCATGCTAAAAATACCTTTTAGTTGGTTTTGTTTATGACAAGCCATTGCTACCGAGGTTGCCATTTCAAGAGGTGTTCCGTGAGCAAAAAACAGTTGTTCTTCTCCTGAATCGAATAACAATAAACAATTAGCGGTACTGTTTTTGTCATCTTCGCGATCTTTCACGAGAATATCTTGAATTGCACGTGCATGTTCGTTTACTAGTTGCATGTTCTCTTGTGTCATGTTTTTTTGTATTAGTTGATTAGTATTTGTAAGTTTTTAATTTGCTGTTTGTATTTTTTTGTACCAAACTTCGCATTGTAAAAGGTTTTTGTCTGAACGTGAGTTTTGTTGGCTGTCTCTTTTGGGCTACTACGCGACCACTCGTAAAATTGTTCATCGTTGATTTTAACCGCTCGTTTTAACCTGCTAATTTCATTCTCCACAAATGCAGGTTTCGGATCGTTCTCGATATAGAAAATAAGTGTTTTGTATTTTTCGGACACCGCTCGTCTTTTTTTCTCACTTTTACATTCCAAAATCTCGCAATGCAACTCCCATTCTAACTCTTTTTTTGTTTTTAGTTTCATAGTTGTAAGTTTTTTTACGTGGTATAGTCCTGCTGCTCCAAAAGGGTAGCAATAACTTTATCCTTAGCGTCAATTATCTCTTTTTTCTCGCGTATGATGGCGTTTGCTATCAGAATAGCGACAAAAAGCATTAAGTTGACCACCATTAAAACGATAATTACAAATAGTTCCATAGTTGTGAAATTAAAAGATCGGATTAGAGACCATTTACAACAAAAGCTTCGACCTCACTTTTTAAATAAAGTGTTTTACGACCTACACGGCGCGGGTGCAATAGGTTACTTTTTTTGTCCCAAACCCACAACGTAGATTTAGAAACACCCAAACGTTTGCACACTTCTGGCACAGTGAGATATTCGTCGTCGGCTTGAGTGTTGTGTTCACGACTTTCGACAATAAGAAAGCGTGCAAAATCTTGCAAATCATTAACGCTGACAGTAAGGTTAATGTGAGTGCCTAAGGCAATGAGTTCTTGTAGTTCCATAGTTAATAAATTGATTGGCCCATTATTTGATTAATCACTATTTTCTTTTGAGCAGTTGGCTCATTAATTCCCATCATCCAATTTCGGAAACATTGGTTACTAATGTGTAGAGTTTCGATGATCATTAACCGTTTAATTTTCGCTTCAAAAGGCGAAATTTTACTAAATGCTAAAAATAAAATTGATTTTTCTTCCATTTTTCTTGTCTTTTTTGATAAAAAATTGCTACATTTGCAAAGTCTTAGTAAATAAATTATTTAGTATCACTGAAAGCAAAGATAGTAATAGTTTAGTAATAATGTAATATTTGTATTAAATATATTAAAATATTTATTTATCCTAATACAAAAAACTATGCAAACAACTACAAAAGAGAGACTTATACAATTTATTGAGTATAAAAACATTCCTAAAAGACGATTTTGCCAAACGATAGGAGTTTCTGAGGCGTATGTATCAAATATCAACAAATCTATACAGCCCGACAAAATAAATAAGATTGCTAAATCTTACCCTGAGCTAAATACGGGTTGGCTTTTGACTGGTACTGGTGAAATGCTAAATGAATCTCAAGAAGAACTAGATAATAAAGATAAATCGTGTGCTGAATGTGCCCTAAAAGATGCAGAAATTATCAGATTAAAAGATAAGATCATTGAATTACAAGATCGTCTCTTAAATCCTTAAGAATCCAAACGTTATTAAATAATATATTGTCAAATTATACGCTACTACCTTTCACTCATCAACTGGGTGTGAAGGTTTAAACAATTGCCAAGCAGAAGTGAAAACAGTTACCTATCAAACCGCTCAACAAATGGGCCGGAGACCTTGCAAAATCTGTTATTACTAAATTGTCGCTCCCACATTTGTATATAAATAAGAATTCTTTGATCCTAAAGCTCTAATTCACATTAAAATGGCAACTGTTAAATACGCCTTATCGAATCGCATAAACAATGGACTTTCCGAAGTTCATATTCGCTTTTTGGGTGGACGTGGTGTGGATTTACGCGCTAAAAGTGGCTTGTTTTGCCCTCCCGAACGATGGAGTACCGCTAAAAATTGCGTATCTATTCCTCGCATTCGTTCCAATGAGGCTTTGGAGTTATCAGAATTACAAAGAAAACTAGATGAATTAGAATCTTATATCATCAAATCTTTTTTAGAAGAACGCACCACGGTTTCTCTGAACTGGTTAACGGATTTAATCAATTCATTTTATGCTCCGAAGCAAGAAAAATCTTGTCTGTTCGTTGCAGAAGCTTTTATTAAATGGATTGAAAATGGTCATCAAGGGGAAAGATACACAGCGAATGCACGAGTAGTATGGAGAGCGTGGAAACGATTTGAATTATATAAAAAGACACCTTATTATGTAAGTGATTTGTCAGCGGATTTAATGAGTCAATTTGAAGACTATCTGCGTGACGAATATAAGATCATAGAAAAACGTCCAGAAATTTACGAAGCTGTAAGTGAAAGCCGAAAACCAGTACGACGGGGGGATAATAGCCTATCAACACTTTTGAGGAAAATGCGAACATTTTGCAATGTTTGTGTTCGTGATGGAGTTTTACAAGTATCGCCATTTGGCAAATATCAACTACCACAGGAACTATACGGAACGCCTTACTACATAAGCATAGAGGAACGAAATCAACTTTATAATACTGATTTATCAAGCCATCTTGAGCTTGCTATACAGCGTGATATTTTTGTATTTCAATGTTGTGTAGGATGTCGGGTAAGTGATTTATTAGGTTTAAAAAAATCAAATATCGTCAACGGTGCTTTGGAATATGTTGCCGATAAAACGAGATTAGAAAATCCCCAAGTTTTACGAGTACCTCTTAATAGTATTGCTTGTGAAATTGTAGCACGTTATGCCAATACAGATAACGAAAAACTACTACCATTTCTTTCATCTCAAAAATATAATAACTATATCAAAGAGGCATTTACACAAGCTAATATCACACGACTAGTAACCGTAAGAAATAGTATTACTGGCTTTTCAGAACAACAACCCATAAATGAGTTAGCAAGCTCTCATATGGCTCGACGTACTTTTTGTGGTAACTTATACAAAAAGGTAAAGGACGCACGCCTCATAGGTTCAATGAGTGGTCATTCAGTTGGTTCGCGAGCGTTTGCTCGTTACAGTGAAATTGATGACGAAATGAAAACGGAATTAGTCAAAATGTTGCTTTAAAAATTGCCGACATTTTGCCGACATAAATAAAAACTACCAAAAACAGTGTAAAATACAATAAACGGAAAAGCCCTTAAAACCACAGAATATCAATTATTTAAGAATAAAGAAGGTTAACACATTCTCGTTTTTATCCTCTCAGCGAGGGTACTTTTTAAGTAAAGAAAACCATCAAAAACCAATTTATTTATGGCTCGCAAATTACATACAGAAGAAATCATACGCCTCACACCAAAAGAGTTTAAAGAGATTCAAAAGTTTCCTTTGGTGATAGTGTTGGATAATGTGCGCAGCTTATATAATGTAGGGTCTGTATTTCGTACGTCTGACGCTTATTGTGTGGAGAAGATTTTTTTATGTGGTATTACAGCGACTCCTCCAAATGCAGAGATTCATAAATCAGCGCTTGGTGCGGAGTTTTCGGTTGAATGGGAATATTACAAAGACACTACAGAAGCTCTCAAAATACTCAAGGAGTCAAATTATACCATTTTAGCAATAGAGCAAGCGGAAGGAAGTATCAATATTGATGCGTTTAAAGCTGAAAAAGATAAAAAATATGCTATCGTTCTTGGCAATGAGGTAAAAGGTGTTCAACAATCCGTTATCGATTTAAGTGATGCCTGCGTGGAACTACCCCAATTTGGTACTAAACATTCTTTAAACGTAAGTGTAACAGCGGGCATTGTTATTTGGGAACTGGCTAAAATGTACCGCTAAAACCATCATTACATGATTCAAAAAAAAACTCTATCGATTAACAATAGAGCTTTTTTTGATTAGAACACCGTTCATATCCTGATACAAAAAAGAGCCGACTATACATTGTATAATCGGCTCTCAAAAAAGGCAGCTACCTACTCTCCCACCTTGTGGGCAGTACCATCGGCGTAAGCGGGCTTAACTTCTCTGTTCGGAATGGGA
>DATFIF010000045.1:0-2056 GCA_035270405.1 Paludibacteraceae bacterium
TTTTAGAGATAACAAGCTGCTCTTTAGCAATCCGTTGATTGACTTCCGTATTATGAATGATGTGGGCATTCCGATGGATTTTGAAGTGGAACATATCAAAGCGATTGACAAAAATGGTGTAGAACGCATTGCCGATTTTAATGGAGTTCCTAACTGCGTTATTCGTCTTGAAAAGCCAGCAGTAGAAGGTGAATTTTCTGAAAATTGGGCAGAATTCAATAAAGAGTATGGCCGCACCGATCGCTTGTTTGAAATTACGCCTGCAAAATTTCAATATAAATTTAAAGTGAGTGTGAGCAATTTCAAAAATGTGTGGGAACAACAACATTACATCTATTTCCCTCCAACCATAAAAATGTATGTAACGGCTAAATTACCTTTCCAATTTAACCCAACCTCGTATTATGCTTACAACGACACGTTGGCTGCGGATCTTGAAACGTTGATAGGAAAACCGATCGAATCTGGGGAATTGAAAGTTGATAACTTGAATATTAACTTTAAATCAACCAATAATTTACCAGTAAAAGCGGTAGCTAGTGCTATTTTCTTGGACTCTTTAAATATCGAAATTTACCGTCAAGATGGGATTGATATCGCGTCAGCAATGGTAGATAAAAATACCGGTTTAGCCACCGCACCTGTCAAAAGTGAGTTTTCATTGAAATTTACACAAGCAAACATTGCTTCTATCTCGAAAACTAAAAAAATTGTGTTGGCGGTTCGCGTGGATGGACAAGACGTAGATTCACCATTCAACTTCCAATTAGATGACGAATTGACAACAACCGTTAGTTTGTTTCTAAAGGGCGGTATTCAGGCAGATATTGATTCAGTTGGTAACATGTTCAAATAAGCAGCTATGAAAACACAAAAAATACTTATCATATTAGCACTTACAGTAGGTGCTTTATGGACAACGCAAGCGCAAACAAACACATTCTACTTCATGGACGAAGTTCCCATGCGCAATTCGATGAATCCAGCATTTTTGCCAAACACCGAAATCTATTTTGATTTTATTTTTCTACCAAATCTTTATTTAGGTGTGGGCAATAACTCCTTTACGATGAAGGACTTTTTGATTAATCAAAATGGACAAACAGTGACGGCATTACACCCATCACTCAATGTAGATGATTTTTATAAACGCATCAAGAAAACGACAGCTATGGATATGGAGTTTCAGCTAAATCTCCTGTCGTTTGGCTTCCGTTTCAAAGAGAAAAATTACATCACATTTGATATAGATATGAGGATGGATGGTGGTGCTTATTTACCACGCGACATCTTCAAATTAGGATTGTATGGCACTCCTGACGAATATGGAATTAACCGATTTGATTTTAGAAAAGTTGGTTTAGACGCCACCTTATATAGCGAAATTGGTGTGGGCTATATGCGTCGATTAAACGACCAATGGACTGTTGGTGGAAAAGTTAAATTTTTGATGGGTTATGCTGGCGCAACTTCTCGCGTCAAAAAAATGCAGTTGAATGCTTCGCAAGATAGTTGGGATGTCAATGCCGATGCGGCTGTTTACGGTTCCATCCCGATGAATTATGAGCCAGCAGATGATGGCGGTATGGGTACGTTTTCACCTTACGACAACCCGAAAGATTATTTGAAATTGCTTTATAAACCAGCCGGTTATGGTGCCGCTATCGAATTAGGGGTGACCTACGAACCAATCAAACATTTAGTGGTATCAGCAGCCATTACTGATTTGGGATTTATTTATTGGAATAAAAACCTCATAAGTGGCACAATGAAAGGCGATTATAGTTTTACAGGAATAGATTACGAACCTGGAGACACTATTAATTTATCTGAAATTGGAGAAGAGATTGGAGCTGCGTTTAACTTCCAAACAGATAATGCCACTCCATTTGCTCACATGATGCGCGCCAATGCAAATATCGCTATTGAATATGGTATTTTAGATAATAAAATTAGCTTTGGTTTGTTATCACGAACACGCTTCAATGCACAACGTGTGTCAGAAGAAGTTACTTTGGCAGCCAACTTTCGTCCTCTCGATTGGTTAAAAGCTTAC
>DATFIF010000046.1:0-4199 GCA_035270405.1 Paludibacteraceae bacterium
CAATAATAATAATGAGATCAATAAGTGTCCAAACACCACATCCACCAAGAGTCAATAATTGAATAATTCCTATGGTTGTGTATCCTGTATAAAAACGATGAATGCCAAATGCTCCTAAGAACCAACAGAGTAAAAGAGTTGTTAACCATCTATTATCAATTTTTGTTTGGTTTTCTGTTTGTGTCTTCATGGCAGGTTGTCTTACACCACATTTGGGGCAAATTTCTGCTTTACTATTAATAATTTCGCCGCATTCTTGACAAAATTTTTCATTTTCAGTTTTCATTTGATTGGTTATTTGTAAAGAAGGGACTGAAGTTATTCACAACGTCCCTTCTTTAATTAAATTAAATCTCTTCCGTCTTGCATTTTCATGCTTCCGGTGATAATGCTAATAAAATCAACTAATGCCCAAATTCCGCAGCCCCCAGCTGTGATAAGCATTAACCACCAATTTGAATAACCCATCATTAAACGATGAATACCGAGTCCACCAAGAAAAAAACTAATTAAAATCATAGTTGTTTTTGATTGTGCAGGTTGTTGTTCTACCATAGCAGTTATTTTTTTAATTTTGCTACTCTCTTTGTAATAGGATTTTCGCATGACTCCTTTTTTATTTCACAAATATAAGTTGTTTTTTTTTGATAAAAAAGTAATTTTTAAGAATTTTATTATGCGAAGAGTTCTTTTAGGCAGTTGATGCACAAACAGTCGGGATAGGAGGTTTCGAGTAGGGCTCGTTGTGAAGCTGAAAGTGTGATGGAAGAGCATTGGCACCGACTGATATCTTCGTGATTGCAGATAAAAGTGGCGCTACAGCGTGGACAAATTTTTTCTTTCATGCGTGCGAATGGAGTGGCTGACAGATTACGCAATGGTGTTTTCGCTTTGTCCTTTTTTGGTTCTAAACTGTATTTGGCTGATGAAAAGTCCGATTATAACAATAGCAATGGCTATAATTTTTTCTACAGGAAGTGTTTCGTCGTACAAAATCCACATGAAAAGGGCGGTGCAGCCAGGCATGATGTTACAAAACGCATTGGCGCGTGTCACACCCAATTTGCGTACGCTGTAACAGAATAAGACAAATGAGATGACTGATGCAAATATGGCTAATGTGAGTACGGCATAAAATGACCGCCATTGAAAATTAATTTGACCGATTTCTTGAAAATCAGTGAGGAAAAAGGCGGGAATAAAAAACAGTAAACTGAAGAGATACACATAAAATACAATCGTAGTGGCATTATATTTTTCAGGTACTTTCTTAAGCATTGACGAGTAAATAACTGCTGCTAAAACGGCAATCATCAACACTAATAAACCAATCGGTTCAACCACAATTTGTTCCTTTTCGATAACCAACATGAGTACGCCTGCTAGTGAAATAATAATACCTAACATATTGCTCCACGTAACGCGTTCGCGCAGAATAACAAAGGCAAAAAGTGGTGCAAAGAGTGGAATTGTAGATAAAATAACTGATGCTACGGTAGGCGACACAAGCGTTAGTCCATACGCTTCGCACACAAAGTAACAAAAAGGTTCAGCAAAAGCTGCAATGAGTAAATATTTCACATCTTTACGGTCGAGTTTCTTGATTTGTTTTGTTACACCACCATAAATTCCTAAAATGATGGCTGCCAAAACCATGCGCATAGTAACGAGCATGATAGGAGGGAAACTTTCCAGACCAATACGCGTAAAAATAAAGGATGCCGACCAAATAGTCATAGCAACTATTATGGCAACATAAGCTTTTGTCGTGTTTGTTTTGCGTATCATAAACTCCTACTAATTCATTTTTTATATCAGCGTTTAAAGCCAATAATCTCGCGTACTTCTTTCAATGTTTGAGCGGAACTTTCACGTGCTTTATCAGCTCCTTGACGCGCAATTTTTTCTAGTAATGGTGTGTTGGCAGAGTAATCCATCAAGCGTTCACGAATCGGTGCGTTGAACACAGCAATATCCTGAGCAATCTGTTTTTTTAAGTCGCCATAACGAATAGAGCAGTCGTTCCATTTTTCGTTGAAGAAATCGTAAGTCTCTTTGGTCGATACAATATCCAAAAATGTAAAGAGGTTTTCAATCACTTCTGGTTTGGTGCTATTAGGCGAGGTTGGACCTGCATCAGTCACAGCTTTCATCACTTTTTTGCGAATGGTTTCGGTATCGTCCATCAGATAAATGCAATTTCCTTCACTTTTACCCATTTTACCAGAGCCATCGAGTCCAGGTATTTTTACTGCTTTTTCGCTTAACGAGAAATTTTTAGGTTCTGGGAAAAAATCAATGCCATATAATGTGTTAAAACGTCGTGCAAATTTACGCGCCATTTCCATATTTTGCTCTTGATCTTTACCCACAGGCACTTTCACAGCTTTGTGTTGCAAAATATCCGCTGCCATCAAGGTAGGATAGGTGAGCAGTCCAGCGTTTACATTTTCAGGTTGTTGACGTGCTTTTTCTTTAAATGTTGTGCAGCGCTCCATTTCACCCAAATACGCATTCATATTGAGGTACAGATAGAGTTCAAGCACTTCTTTTACATCACTTTGAATATAGATTGTGGCTTTTTCCGGATCGATGCCACACGCTAAATATTCGGCTAAAATGGTGTGTGCGCTTTGTACAATATCTTCAGGTTTTGGGCGTGTGGTGAGTGAGTGCCAATCTGCAATGAAGAAATAACAGTTATACTCATTTTGCATCTGTAAAAAACTTTTTACAGCACCAAAATAGTTTCCTAAATGTAAATTTCCTGTGGGCCGAATACCACTTACTACAATTTCTTTCATAGCGTTATATCGTTTTAGTTGCTTTTTTTATTTAATAGCATTAATCACATGATCTACAGCTTCGTTGATACCTTCTGTATTTTTACCTCCAGCTGAAGCCATAAAGGGTTGTCCGCCTCCTCCGCCGTCAATCAATTTAGCAGCTTCGCGTACCATATTTCCTGCGTGAAAACCTGCATCCACCATTGGTTGGCTTAAAAAAACTGACAGTGTTGGCTTGCCTTCATAAATAGTTCCTGTGACGAACATAAATTTGATGTCGATAAATTTACCTTTAAAATGAGGCACTATATTTTTATACAAATCAGGCGATTCTTGTCCAATATGACGAATCACTTTAATTCCATTGATATCTTGGGCTCTTTGAAGCAATGTTTCACGCAATTGCGTGGCGCGTTCGGCCATAAACTCTTCGACTTTTTTCTTCCATACCGTATTATCTTCAAGCGATTTTTTGGTGGCTGATATAATGTCTGGTGTGTTATGAAACAATTCCTGAACCGTGCGTTGTACGTCTTGTAAATTATCGACTAAAAATTCAGCATTCTCGCCTGTAACCGCTTCTATGCGGCGGATGCCTGCTGCAATAGAACTTTCCGATACAATTCGTAACAGACCGATACTGCCGGTAGCTTTGACGTGGGTTCCTCCGCACAATTCAACGGATGAACCATATTGAACAACACGTACGTTGTCGCCATATTTTTCGCCAAATAGGGCTATCGCTCCAAGTTCTTTTGCTTCAGCGATTGGTAGCTCTCTGTTCTCTTTTATTACTAAATTCTCTCTAATTTTTCTATTTACAATATGTTCCAACGTGCGCAATTCTTCCAATGTTACTTTCTGAAAGTGTGAAAAGTCAAAACGAAGTGATTCTGCTGATACATAAGATCCTTTTTGTTCGACGTGCGCACCCAGCATTTCGCGTAACGCTTCGTGCAATAAGTGTGTGGCAGAGTGGTTGGCTTCAATCGCTGCGCGACGTTCTGCGTTTACTTTCGCTATAAATAAGGCTGAAATATCATCTGGCAATTCCGTTAAAATATGAACAGCCAAATTGTTTTCACGTTTAGTGTCTTTCACTTGAAAGATTTTGCCATTTTGTGTCAACGTTCCAGTATCGCCCACTTGTCCACCCATTTCAGCATAGAATGGTGTTTGGCTTAAAACTACTTGGTAGTAATTTTTGCCTTTTTGTGCCATTTTGCGATAGCGCAGAATACGAGTTTCACAGTCTAATTGATCGTAACCAATAAACGATGAGTCGCCTTCGATAACGCTAATCCAGTCGCCAGTTTCTACGACGGCAGCATTTCTGGCACGGTTTTTCTGTTTTTCCATTTCTGTATGGAAATCTTCCAAGTTCAATGTTAAACCGTTCTCTTTGAGTATGAG
>DATFIF010000047.1:0-3380 GCA_035270405.1 Paludibacteraceae bacterium
TCTATATACTCCATCAAATATATTTATATATTCAATTATCAAAATATCAATATGATTTACTTCAATAAATCTATCGACAATTACTGAAAATGTATTTGGTTGTCTATGGTCAATAACTAAATCTTCCCATTTGCATTGTTCTCCAGTTTCTTGACACTTAACCTTCCCTTTCTGGGAATTATCTTTGAAATATTGAAGTTTTACATTATTAATATCATCTTGGACAATATCTCTACACGTACAGCTAAACTTTGTTAATGGTGGTTTGCTGCCGTTTATACATTTTATGTAAGAGAAAACTTCAAGTTCAGAATTATTGTCGAGAACGAAAAATGCTTTTGAATTATATTTAGGTATCTTATCAACATAGATTTGCTTAAATCCATTACAGAATTTTGTTTCAAAATCAGGACGAATACTTAATAAATCAATAATATCTTGCTTGTCTTTATCATTCAAAGTTTCGCCAAACTTATACGAATTCAAAATCTCTTTGTAATAATTCAGAGCTTCTTTTTTGTTTTTAAATTCTTTACTTCCTATTCGCATATTTTTGGTTCGTTAATTGCCTACAACATCCGTGTATGCGAACATCATGTTCGCATATATTCGTTATATTAAGTCGTGTTTATTTTTTTTATACTTAATAATCAAATTGATAGATGATTTGTAGCTTGCTGGTACATGTTTGCATACACAATTCATACCTATTTTATTTTTAAACATCTAACTGTTTTAATTTAGTCAACTCTTGTCTGAGCATATACTTACAACTTTAAGCTGTTTTATTAGGCGTTAAATAACCAAAACAGTACTCAAACAAAGTACGAGAAAATTTGTGAGCTATCCAAACTATTTGTTATAAAACTGTAAGTTTTGAATAAAATCTGTGTGATTGGTTTATTTCACCACTTCTGGTATCACATGGCCAATGCAGCCGTTTGGTTGTTGCAGTTGTAGGAGCGCACAAATAGTCGGCGTTATATCAGTTACATTTACGGGTGTTAAGAGGGTTTGTGCAGGAATTCCATTTCCGTAAAGAATTACAGGCAAAAAGCTATTTTGTACGCTCGATACGCCCATAATTTCGTTACGTTCGTTGATTTCCGTCCAGCCTGGTAGCAGGGTGAATACCACATTGCCACTGCTATTTTTGTGGCGGCTATTTTTAATTTTAGCAAGCTCATTAGTTTCGCAACCGTTCGCATTTTTGATATCTTTTGATGTATAGGCGTTGTGTACGCCTTGCAGTTCTGTCAAAAATTGTGCGACGTGTTCTTCCAATTCGTTGCGATCAATTTTCCGACTTGTAATAAGTGATTGGTTGAGGTAAATTTGACGGGCATAATAACCATTAACATAACGTCCTTGTCCATATATTGCCATCAAATAAGCATTTAGGAGTGCCATGGATCGTTTGGCGTTGAATTGTCCATTGGTTATTTGGCGAGTGGTGAGCTCTTTTGTAGAGAAAGGTTCTTGTGCGTTTCCTACAACGAGTATGAGTGTGTTTTCAACACCTACGCTAATTTCGATAGCATCGAGTAGAGCACGCAACTCTTTATCCAACCGTAGATAAATATCTTCTTTTTCGGCTGACAACAAAGAATTTCCTTGTTCATTAGGTAGTTTTACGCTGAATTCTACCGCTAAAAAATCTGTAAAAGCATCCGTTCCTAGTTTTTCATCACGTAAGGCTCGTATCGCCAAATCTTTCATCAAGGTATTGACAAATGGTCCATGTTTAAATTGATAAATAAGTTCCTGACGCGTCTGTTTGTCATTTGGTTTTAAAAAGACACCTTTTTCGTTTCCTGCTTGTGGAAATTTATAGCTTTCGATGCCCCAAAGTGGTTTCCATTCGTAGCGTAAATAATTTTCAACCGTCTGACTTACATTCACTTTGTCTGCCCATATCGGCAATCCTTTGGTGTAAAAATTTGTGGTAGCCAACTTGCCGGTTTTGTCATCAATCCACACAGCGCCGTCGGCAATATGTCCACCCATGAGTACGGCATGCTCGGGTTTGAGCGCTATGGAAAAAACTTTACTTTGTGGGTTATTGAGTTTGATAACGTCGGCTAACGTTGTGGTTGTTAGTTGTTTTGGAGAAATAGTTAAGTCGCTATTAATGCCTTGATAACGGCCGTCGAATAGGATAGAGACTAAATTGTCTTCTACCAAATTATAACGTTTATCACCAATAATTCCATGATAATAAGGAGTGCTTCCTGTTAATACAGAGGCGTAATCGGTAGCAGTTCCTGTGCCAAAATAGTTACAATAGGTTTCTGGGATAACCGTGCCATTGAGTAGTAATTTGAATCCGTTTTTCTCAAAATTAGTCGATAAGGTTGCTAAGTGGTCATTTTGAAGACCATCAATGGCGATCGTTACCACCAATCGTGGCCTGCTGTTTTGGGCGAACAGATTCCATGTGAAACAGATGGAAATTAAGATAATCAAGAGTTTTTTCGTCATAATCAACAGCTTGCTGGAAGTGGTTTTCGAATGTAAAATAGGGTGCGGATAATCAACAATAAAATGAGGGGTAAATTTGCTGCGTGAAATAATTGCTGCGCAAATAGTGTGGTTACTAAACTGGTTACCAACATGATTAACACATAGTAAGCCATGTGTTTACTTGCTTTTGAACACCATTTCATAGGAATGACGCTGGCAAAAATGAGTAATAGCGGATTTGCCCACAATAAGTTCCAATTGGCATGTACTAAGGGATGTAATGAAAAACACATGAGATAAAATACAATAACTCCCATAAAACCTACGCTACCAAAGAGCAAAAAATCAAACCATGTTGATTGTTTTTTATAACGCCATTCGTAATAGGTTAGTAGTGAACCCAACACTAACAAGAGATTTAAAATAAAGATAGGACTAAGTAATAAAGGTGTATTTTCTACTGGTTTTGCTTTTGCTTCAAATAGCATGTTGGTTTGTGCTACAAGTGGCACGATGGTATCTGTGGAAATCTGTATCCAGCTACTTGCCATTTCATCCATCAGGTAGAGCGGGAAAGATACTGCACCTTCATTTCCGGCTTTGCCATCTGTTTCTGAACCAAGCACTAGATCGATTCCAAAACGTGTCCAATTATTATATCCAACGTATTGACCAATGATATCGCGGTAGGTAAGGGTAGTAGAGTATGTACAAAGAACGGGTACGTCGAGCGTGTTTAATATCATGTGATAAGGTCGTGTGGCACAATTATCAAACACAAAATTATAACGGTATTTACGATTTTCTGGCTCGTAATTTTCCCAAAGTGCTTCGTAAAGTTCTTCGCGCTGTGTTTGATTGAGCATCAAAACTTGTTCGTACACCGATGAACCACGCTTTTGATATTCTCCTAAAAA
>DATFIF010000048.1:0-8286 GCA_035270405.1 Paludibacteraceae bacterium
ATAGAAATCATTACTAACGATCCAACAAATCCAATAATCACATTTATTGTAGAGTGGCAAACCGTAAAATAACGATGAAAAAGACGCATCATATTGAAAACGCAGAGCAATTTATTGGTCTTAGCGTAAACGAAGGTGTAGCTAAGCCGCCAAGCATCAATCCGTATTTGAAAAAACGCATTCGTCGTTCGCGTTACACAACCGAACAGTATGTAAATGGGATTTTGAGTGGTGACATCTCAATTTTAAGCCAAGCCGTTACACTTGTTGAGAGCATAAACCCGGCGCATCACCAACAAGCGCAAGAGGTGATTGAACAGTGTCTGCCGTATGCCGGAAAATCGGTACGTGTAGGAATTACAGGTGTTCCAGGAGCTGGAAAATCTACTTTCATTGAGGCACTTGGCATGCAGTTGATTAATAATAATCACCGTTTAGCGGTGCTTGCTATCGACCCAAGTAGTGAGCGTTCCAAAGGAAGCATACTGGGCGATAAAACACGAATGGAAGATCTTGCTGTAGCCGAAAACGCCTTTATTCGTCCATCACCATCTACTGGATCGCTGGGCGGCGTAGCGCGTAAAACACGTGAATCGATTGTACTTTGCGAAGCCGCTGGAT
Organism: Paludibacteraceae bacterium; assembly: GCA_035270405.1. GTDB lineage: Bacteria > Bacteroidota > Bacteroidia > Bacteroidales > Paludibacteraceae > W0P28-013. The sequence goes on from DATFIF010000048.1 coordinate 622, forward strand.
TTGATACCATTTTTGTAGAAACAGTTGGCGTAGGACAATCAGAGACGGCTGTTCACAGCATGGTCGATTTTTTTCTACTCATTCAGTTGGCGGGCACTGGCGACGAATTGCAAGGAATCAAACGTGGTATTATGGAGATGGCAGACGGCATCACCATCAATAAAGCGGATGGAAACAACATCGAAAAATCAGAACTTGCAGCACGACAATTTCAGAATGCACTACATTTATTCCCAAAACCTGAATCGGATTGGGAACCAAAAGTGCTAACCTGCTCAGCATTTCACAAAATCGGCATAGAAGAGGTTTGGAAAATGATAAGCGACTACGTAGAATTTACGAAATCCAATGGATTTTTTGATAAAAAACGTCATCATCAAAGTAAATATTGGATGTACGAAACTATCAATGAACGCCTTCACACTCATTTTTTTAATAATCCTACCATCGAACAGATGCTCGAAGAGTATGAATGGAAATTGAGCAACAATAAAGTGTCGTCGTTCGTAGCTGCTCACCATCTGTTAGATGAGTATTTTAATAATCAGAAGTAACCATTTATAAACAAAATTATCCCATACAAACTTTGAAATTTATGAAAAAATCACTTATTATTACCGCAATTTTATTAGTTGCTGTAACGGCTGTATCAGCTAAAAAGAAAAAAACAGCTCCCGTTGATATCCAAATCGTCACGGTTGACACCATGACTAGAGCTGACCAAAAAAGCTATGCCTTAGGTGCCAATATCGGCGAAGGTATCATAGAAAATTTTAGAAAATTAGGCGTAAAAATCGACAAAGTCGTATTTCTTAAAGGTTTGTCGGATGCCATGGATAAAAACAACCGACTCACTCCAGAAGAGATGATGGCGGCTTTTAATGCGTTAGATGCAGACGTGAAAGCGGTGCAAGATTCTGTTAAAGGCATGGAAAAATCTTTTTTACTAAAAAACAAAACAAATAAAGACGTTGTAGAAACCGAATCGGGTTTGCAATATAAAGTCATCACGTTGGGCACAGGTGTAAAACCGCAAGCTACAGACGAAGTAAAAGTTCACTACCACGGAACTACAATAGATGGGACTGTATTTGATAGTTCAATAGAACGTGGCGAACCGATTGTATTTCCACTTAACGGAGTTATACCTGGCTGGACAGAAGGCGTACAATTGATGCCAGTAGGTTCAAAATTCATTTTCTACATACCTTCAGAATTAGCTTATGGTGAACAAGGTGCAGGCAATGGTGCTATCAAACCTGGCGCAACACTCATTTTTGAAATTGAACTACTTGGTATTATGACCCCAGAAACCGAACCAACAGTAAAATAAAATAAACAAAAAAGAAGATAAAAAAAGGCTGTACAGTTGATCTGCACAGCCTTTTTTCATATCAAAAACAAACTTAATCCATTAATTGGTCCATCGTTTTTACAATTTGAGCACGTAATTCTACTGCACGCACAAAAGCCGTATTTCCACGAGCCCAAAATTTCCACCGGCGCACACGATTATATACTTTTTTCCACAATACTTTACTGTGCTGATATAAAACTAAACTGAGTGGTAAAGCCACTAAATTAATTAAGGTCAGCCACCACAAGCCTGTCGTTGCCCACAATACAGCAGAAGTAATAATGTACCAAATAGGATAGGCAAACAACGCACCAATCACAAAATGAAACGATGAATGTAACATAGAATCTTTGATACGACGCGTAATCAACGAACTCACATTGTAGGGTAAGAAGTTATAAAGGAACGCAAAAATAACAAAAGGCGCCAATAAAATAGCTAACACAAGACGTAACCAAAAACCAATAACAGACAACTTTTTACCAAAAACCCAATCACGTAAATGCAAGCGTTCCACATTACGAATGTACTCATACGATTGGCTCATTAATTTATCGAAACCTTCAGCATTTTCAGTCCGATAGTCATCCAAACGAGCCACAACAGCTTTGTCAGCAGTCAAGTGATTAGGAAAATAGTTCTGTTTTAAGTTATTTTTTTTCAGATAGGTTTCTCTATAGATGGTACGCACCATATCATACTCTTCGTACAAAGATTTATCTTCAATATCAAGCATCAACTCTTTCACCACTACACGAGCACGATCAGCCAACATTTTTTGCGCGCGTTGTGGATGTTCCTTATATACATCGTACAAATCTTCAAATCCAAACGGTTCACCAATAACCATTATTAATTTTTGTTGCATTCCAAAATAATTGGAATAGTGATGCGCTAAAGGTTGAATTTTTATAGATTTCTTAAAATCGGACATCTCGGCAGCCTGAAAAGCAATACGGGCAAATCCTTTTTTAAAGGTTCCCAAATGGTGACAATCTTCGTGACCAGCTTCTGGGAATAGACCCACGATGCCATTTTCAAGTAGAATACGTGCCGATTTATTAAAAATTGCGGCATTTTCCCCTAAATTTTCAACACCAGTGTCTCGCACACGAAAAGCTGGCATAATTTTAAGAAATCGTAGCAATTTCGCAGCAATTTCCCGTTTGAAAATATCAGCACGAGCAATATATACTGGACGACGAGGATCTTTTCCTAAGGCAAATATAACACCCAAGGCATCAGACAAACCATTTTGATGATTGCAAATAACAACCAATGGCTCGTCCTTCAATAAACGCTCTTTATGCAGCACATAATAACGATGATAAAAGATATAATTATGAACTACATGAACATAACGATAAAGTAATTCATACTTCCAATCGCGCTTATTGATATCTTCAAAACTAATCATAAATTATTGTTTTAGGTTAAAATTTGATGACAAAAATACACTTTTTTTCATAGACAAACAACAAAAAGAGTGAACCTTATTATTAAAGTCCACTCTTAAAATAAATAACTACTCAAATTAGTGTAGTTTGTGATGTTCTAATTGAAGTGTTTTAGTTGGCTGATCGCATACTTCCGTAGGACCATAGTATTGAATTGGACCTGGGTAAATATAGCTCGTATTGGCATCCGCCCAAGATGAACGGTGAGCTGCAAAATATTTGAAAGGTTCGCCATCCAAACGTACCAATGCTTTTTGAATCACTGGCTTGAGAGCTCCGTGGCGACGTTCCATATTCATCATCATCGTAATCGGCACACCACCAGCAATCCACTGGTCAGCTGGTTCTACCAAGTTACGAACAGACGCCATATAACCCGTTTTTCCTTCTGAAATCAAAACGGAAGCCGTAAAACCTAATGAATAACAGTAGTCAGCATCGAAATTTGAAGGAATAGCACAACGACCTTCGTAACCAAAAAAGTGGTTGATTGTTGAGAATTTTCCTTTATATTTTCCTTCGGCCTTCAAAAATGCCAAACGTTTGGCAACCATTTCAATCAGTAGTTTTTCTGTTTCAATTAACGACACTTGTACGTTTCCATGAGGATCACGATCGAGTGTTAACTGACGCGCAATTCCTTTAGGAAGATCGCGATATAACTCACTACTTTCGTGACTTAACACGCCTTTTACATATTGACGTTTTTCGTCATCTGTTTCCATAGCATTGAAATCATCGTTGTGCGCAAGTAGATCATTTAACTCAGCAATCAATTTTTTCATAGCTGGCACAAACTCAATCAAACCTTCAGGAATTAAAATCGTACCAAAATTCAATCCGTGCTCAGCACGATTGACAACAACCTGCACAATTTCCTCAACCACATCTTTTAAAGACATTGCTTTGGCTTCAACCTCCTCAGAAACAATACAAATATTAGGTTGACTTTGCAACGCACACTCTAACGTAATATGTGAAGCTGAACGTCCCATAAGACGAATAAAGTGCCAATATTTTTTGGCAGAATTCGCATCACGTTGGATATTTCCAATCAGCTCAGAATAGACTTTACAAGCAGTATCAAATCCAAATGAAGTTTCTACCATTTCGTTTTTCAAGTCACCATCAATCGTTTTAGGACAACCAATAACTTGGATGCCAGCCTTATGTTGAGCATAATATTCAGCTAATACACAGGCATTTGTGTTAGAATCGTCACCACCAATAACCACGATAGCTTTTACACCTAACTGTTTGCAAATCTCAATACCGTTATCAAATTGTGCTGGTTCTTCGAGTTTTGTACGACCAGAACCAATAATATCAAAACCACCCGTATTCAAATATTCAGTAACAATATCTTTAGTCAACTCCATGAATTTATGGTCAATCAACCCACTTGGACCACCTAAAAATCCATACAACTTATTATTTGGATTCAATTTTTTCAAACCATCAAATAGTCCAGCAATCACATTGTGTCCACCAGGAGCCTGTCCGCCTGAAAGAATAACACCAACATTCACCGTGGGATAAGATTTAACAGCACCAGATTCAAATTTGATAATGGGCATTCCGTACGTGTTCGGGAATAACGCTTTTATCGCCTCTTGGTCATCAACCGACTGTGTGATAGCACCTTCAGTAAGTACTACTCCACCTTTAAGCGAAGCTGGCAGTTTAGGCTGATATGAAGCCCTTGCAATTTGTAATGCACTTTTTTTCATCGTTAATATATATAAATTATAAATAATTAGTATGTGTGTTATGAAAATAACGCCAATAGTTTCACCACTAAAACTAACAGCACCATCGCAATTGGATACACCGTAGCATAAGCAATTTGTGGTGCATTAGACTTGGTCATAGGCGAAATAGCAGCTAACCCGGGCGTACTAGTCATGCCGCCAGCCAAAGCGCCCAATAACGTCAATAAATTGGTCTTATAAACAAATTTAGCCACAATCGTAGTTACAATCATAGGAATAAGTGTGATGGCAGCTCCAACTGCAAAAAGTTTATAACCATATTGTGAGTAAGTTTCTACCAAAGTAGCTCCTGCTTGAGTTCCAACAACTGACAAGAAAAATATTAATCCTAACTCTCGTAATAAGAGATTGGAAGCGCTTGACATCGTCCATAAAATTGGACCTGTTTTACCCAAACGGCTGAGAACTAATGCGACAATTAGCACACCACCGGTTAATCCCAAAAAAGTAAATTTACCAACTATAACTCCAAGAATAATTCCTAAAGCAATCGGTAAAATATCGGTATCAGAAAGACGTTTTGCATCGTTACCAAATAGATGAAAAACCTGTTCCATATTCTCCTTACTACAAGCTACCACGAGTTTGTCACCAAAACGGATTCGTGCATCAGGTGAAGGTTTAATATCAATACCACTTCGACGAATACGCGTGATAGTGGCGTCATAATTTGACTGTAAATTAAGTTCTGCTAACGTGTTATTCACCACTTTTTTGTTCGTAACTAAAACACTTTGAACGTCGTATTTACGACTCAAAGGAATCTCATCATCGGTTGGTTTACCAAGCAATAACGTCACTTTTTTAATCGAATCTTCGGTGCCAACCACGCGTACCAAATCACCAGTATGCAACACCGTTGTAGGAGATGGAGTAACAGCCTCATCGCCATGCATAACACGAGAGACCACGGCATCTGTCATACTTCTGAATCGCAATTCAGATAACGTTTTACTATCCACATTCTCATTAGTAATTATAAAATTTTGAGCTACTAATAACGGCATATCTTTAGTGGCTTCCTCTTCCCACAGCTGCTCTTCTTTTGCTACGTTAGCACGCATAATTTTGGGTAATAAACGCAAAAAGATAATCACGCCAATCACTCCAAATGGATACGCAATACCGTATCCGATAGAAGAAAGACTACCAAATTGATCTGTAGCAGCAGCCAAACCAGGCGTACTTGTGAGTGCTCCAGCCAGAAGACCGGCTGCAATAGCAGGTTCAAAATCACATAAAAATTGACAGCCAATCGTGATGGCAGCAGCCACCAAAATAAGTAACATCGCCATGGACGCCAATTTAATACCGTGTTTTTTGAGCGAATCGAAAAAACCTGGTCCAGCTTGAATACCGATGGTGAAAATAAAAAGTACCAGGCCAATATCTTGAATTATTGGCTCAATACTCACACCAAGATATCCAAAAACCAGAGCCACAAAAATTACTGCGGAAACATCTAAGGAAATACCAAAAACCTTGATTTTTCCTATGATATAGCCCACTGCAATAATCACAAATAAGGCAAAATAACCGCTTTGAAATAAGTTTAAAAATGTCTCCATAATATACAAAATGAATGGCGCAAAGGTAGTGTTAAAAATACAATTTTGCAAATAAGCAACACCCTATTTAAGAGGACAAACAACACTTAAAGATGAAGATTATCAACACCTACAAAAATCTTGTCCTTTAACCTTGGACTACATAAAAACATCATGCAGCCCGTACTGGAGGAAGTAATCCTTCGTCGCATTATCACGGTAAATATATTTTAACGATTCGTCTCTTTTTTATATAGAAAAAATTGGTTATTTTTGTAAAAAAATATACGATCTATGAATGAACATGTAAAATGCCTAATTATAGGCTCTGGTCCTGCAGGATACACTGCGGCAATTTATGCTGGTCGCGCCAATATAGCTCCAGTGTTGTACGAAGGTATACAACCGGGAGGACAATTAACAACCACGACCGACATTGAAAACTTCCCAGGCTATCCTCAAGGGGTTGATGGAAATATGATGATGGCAGATTTCCGTACACAAGCTGAACGTTTTGGTGCTGATGTGCGTTTTGGCATCGCTACGGCAGTTGATTTTTCGTCAAAGCCGTACAAAGTCACTATCGATGGCGAGAAAACGATTGAAGCTGACACGGTGATTATTTCAACAGGAGCGTCTGCAAAATACCTCGGTATTCCTGACGAACAAAAATATGCAGGAAAGGGCGTTTCAGCATGCGCTACTTGCGACGGATTTTTCTATCGCAAAAAACGTGTGGCAGTAGTTGGCGGTGGAGATACCGCGTGCGAAGAAGCTATTTATTTAGCCGGATTATGCGAAAAAGTGTATCTTGTTGTTCGCAAACCGTTTTTACGTGCGTCACAAATTATGCAAGATCGCGTCATGAAAACACCAAATCTGGAAGTGTTATTTGAACATAATACAGTTGGTCTTTTAGGCGAAGAGTATGTAGAAGGTGTACGATTGGTAAAACGCAAAGGCGAAACCGATGAAGAAATTGTGGATATTAAAATCGATGGTTTTTTCTTAGCTATTGGTCATCACCCAAATTCTGAGATATTCAAACCTTATGTCGAAACGAACTCTGAAGGCTACATTAAAACGGCTCCGCTAGACACACCACAAACAAATGTTCCTGGCGTATTTGCCGCTGGCGACGTGGCTGATTCAAATTATCGACAAGCTGTGGTAGCCGCAGGCAGTGGTTGTAAAGCAGCCATGGAAGCCGAACGCTATTTAAGTAAAATGAACTCATAGAAAAATCCTTTTTCAACACAAGCCGCAAATAAACTTGCGGCTCGTGTTTTTTAGACCTCACAGTGATCCATGTATTTCCGTTTTATACGTTTATCATTATTCATATTTTATGGTTATCTTTGCGCACTTAAACTAACTTCATGGGAATTATTATCCGACAAAGTATAAAAGGCACTATTGTCAATTATGTGGGGATTGCTATCGGTTTCTTTACGACGTTTTTTGTATTAACGCGCTTTCTAACTGCAGAAGAAATCGGACTTACACGCGTCTTAATTGATGCCGCCATGCTG
>DATFIF010000049.1:0-9169 GCA_035270405.1 Paludibacteraceae bacterium
CGGTGTAATTCCTCATCAAACGTAACATCAAACTCTTTGGCGTTGGAGCTCACGGTATCAAGACTTATAAAAATATCACCATTCAACACATCGCCTTCACAATAATCAAAAGTAATGATGTCGGTGTAATAATCGTGTTGTAAATAGGTTTTGTTTATCTCTAAAATTTTGGAGTCATCGCAAAATATATAAGCGATTTCACCGATAGTTTTATCATAGTTGGAAGCTACCGATTTTATCCAATTATTAATTTTTCGCTTGGCGATTTTAGGTGGCTTTACGCGCTCGTTGGTATAAGAAATCATACTAAAAATTATATCTAAAAATCAATAAAAAAAGAGGTAACTAATCAAAATAGCAGCGATTATACCGGCAAAATCAGCAATCAATCCACACGTAAGCGCATTACGAGTTTTAGTAATGCCAACGGAGCCAAAATAAAGAGCCAAAATATAAAACGTCGTGTCCGTAGAACCTTGTATCGTACAAGATAATTTGCTCACAAACGCATCTGCGCCATACGTATTCATCGTGTCCAACATCATGCCACGCGCACCACTTCCGCTCAAAGGTTTCATTAAAGCAGTAGGTAAAGCGCCGACAAAATCAGTATTAATACCGATAAAAGCGAAGGTTTTTTCAATTCCAATCAACAGCCAATCCATAGCTCCTGAAGCACGGAACATACCAATGGCTACCAAAATAGCGATTAAATAAGGAATAATTCCTATGGCAACTTTAAAACCTTCTTTGGCGCCTTCTACAAAAGAATCGTACACATTTACCTTTTTAAAAAGTCCAGTTATTACAAATGCGCACACAATACCCAATAATATAAGACTGGTGATAATGGACGAATATAGTTGAACACTTTCGCGATCCATATTAGCAAAAAGCACTATTAAACCACCAATAAAAGCAGTAAGAGCGCCCAATGTTAACATGATATTTTTTTGCCAAATATTGATTTTTTGGACAATGGCAACAGCCAGAAATCCCACTAAAGATGAAACAAACGTAGCCATTAAAATAGGGAGAAAAACATCGCTCGGATTGACAGCACCAAATTGTGCCCGATAGGTCATCACCGTAATTGGAATCAAAGTTAAACCCGAAGTATTCAATACCAAAAACATAATCATCGCATTAGAGGCGGTATCTTTCTTGGGATTAAGCGTTTGTAACTCATTCATGGCTTTTAAACCCAGCGGCGTTGCTGCATTATCAAGACCCAACATATTGGCAGAAATATTCATAAAAATAGTTCCCATAGCTGGATGATCTTTAGGCACTTCAGGGAAAATTTTGCAGAAAAAAGGAGCTACTAAACGCGACAAGAACTTGATAGCACCACCATTTTCTCCAATTTTCAAAATGCCCAGCCATAAAGCCAAAACACCCGTCAAGCCTATAGAGATTTCAAAACCTGTTTTTGCAGACCCAAACATGGAATCCATAACAGCCGTAAGTACCGTCGTATCGCCAAAAATAAATGTTTGAAGCAACGCAACCAATACGGCTATGAGTAAAAATCCAATCCAAATATAATTCAGTACCACAACTTACTAAGTTTAAGTGATGAAAAGCTATTCAATGAGAAACGTATGAACGCATCGTGTTCGATACTTCAACCAACAAAAGTAACGATTTTTTATCAACTCACAAAAACATATTTTTTAGATGGAGTCAAATAAAAATCGTTATCTTTGTAACACACAAAACAAGCTGTATGATGGCAAAGAAAGAGACACAAAAAGGAGCAAAAATAGACAAGAACAGAATAAAAACGGCCATAACTGATCTATTTGCAGAGGTTCCAAACAAATTGTTGAACTACAAGCAACTATCGCATGCGCTAGATATGCGAACTGGTGCGCAAAAACAATTAGTAATTGAAGCGCTGAATGCGTTGTTGGAACAAGGTCACTTAGAACAAGTCAGTTATGGGAAATTTCGTTTAAACCTACGGCAAAGCTATGTGACTGGTACGCTCGACCGTCAAAGTATTGCAAAAAAAACCTACCTTATTCCCGACGATGGCGGCGAACCTATCTTTATTGCCGAGCGTAGTATGGGCTGTGCACTGAATGGCGACCACGTCAATGTGTTACTTTTTCCGCGTCGTAAAAATCGAGAAGAAGAAGGAGAAGTTGTAGAAGTGCTTAAACGTGCAAAAACTGAATTTGTCGGTATCTTAGAAGTTCAGCCCAATTTTGCCTTTCTGAATATAGAACGTAAATATTTAGCACACGATATTTTTATACCTCACGACAAATTAAATGGCGGTAAAAATGGTCAAAAATGCATTGCTCGTCTGATTGATTGGAACGACAAAGATAAAAATCCAATTGGAGAGATTATCGATGTATTAGGTAATGTAGGCGACAACAACACAGAAATGCACGCTATTTTAGCTGAGTTTGGTTTACCTTATAAATATCCAGAGAAAGTAGAGCAAGCCGCTGAAAAAATTGACGCTGGTATTACTGCGGAGGAGATTCGTAAACGCATCGATATGCGCGACGTCTGTACATTTACCATCGACCCAAGAGATGCGAAAGATTTCGATGATGCCTTATCTATTCGTAAACTCGAAAATGGCTTGTGGGAAATAGGCGTTCACATTGCCGACGTCACTCATTATGTGAAGGAAACAGGTATTATTGAAACAGAGGCAGCTAATCGTGCAACCTCTATCTATTTGGTTGACAGAACTATTCCCATGTTACCCGAACATTTGAGTAATGGCATTTGCTCTCTGCGCCCTAATGAAGATAAATTGACCTATTCCGTTATTTTCAAACTCGACGAATTGGCTGAAATTAAAGATTACCAGATTGCACGCACCGTCATTAATTCAAATCATCGATTTAGCTACGAAGATGCACAACTCATTATTGAAACAGAAGAGGGCGCGTATAAAGACGAACTCATAAAACTCAATGAATTAGCTAAAATGCTACGTGTAAAACGATTTTCGAAAGGTGCCATTGCTTTTGAACGAACCGAAGTACGTTTCGAAATAGATGAAACAGGAAAACCTATCAGCGTATTTTTCAAAGAAGCGAAAGATTCGAATAAGTTAATCGAAGAATTTATGCTTTTGGCAAATAAAACGGTAGCCACGCACATAGGTAAACCTCAAAAACGTGGTGAAAAAGCTAAAACATTCGTATACCGCATTCACGATGTGCCAAATCCCGACAAATTGGCCAATTTTTCAGCATTTATCAAGCGATTTGGCTATAAACTCAAAACAACCGGGAAAAAATCAGAAGTCTCCTCAGCCATCAATCATCTATTAGATGAGGTCGAAGGCAAAAAAGAGCAAAATCTGATTGAGACATTGGCCATTCGGTCGATGGCAAAAGCAATATATAGCACCGAGAATGCTGGACATTACGGACTCGCTTTTGACTATTACACGCATTTCACATCGCCTATCAGACGTTATCCTGATATGATGGTACATCGTCTACTCACACGTTATTTAGCGGGCGGTCGCAGTGTAGATGCCAACGATTGGGAATTGCTCTGTAAATATAGTTCAGACATGGAACAGGTGGCTGCCAATGCCGAACGCGCATCTATTAAGTACAAACAGGTGGAATATATGAGTGAGCGACTTGGTCAAGTTTTCGATGGCGTGATTTCTGGTGTTACCGAATGGGGAATTTATGTCGAATTAAATGAAAATAAGTGCGAAGGCATGATTCCAATCCGTAATCTTGGCGATGATTATTACATCTTCGATGAAAAAAACTACTGTATTACGGGACGCCACAAACACAAAAAATACCAATTGGGAGATGCTGTGACGGTAAAAATAGCACGAACGGATCTTATCAAAAAACAGTTAGACTTAGCATTAATAAATTTTTAATTTAACAGTATGAAAAATCGTATTATTGAAGCAAGTGTGCTTGCTCTGGGATTTATTATTTTAGGCTTTATACTTAAAGCTAGTGTTGACAATTTTTCAAATAAAGACCGTTACGTCAGTGTAAAAGGTCTTTCTGAAATGGAGTTTCCTGCGGATAAAGTGACGTGCCCACTCGTTTTTAAAGAAATTGGCGATGATTTGATGACGATTTATAATAACGTTAGTGTAAAAAATGACGCGATTATTTCTTTTCTGAAGACAAATGGTATCAACGAAAGTGATATCAATGTTTCAGCTCCTGAAATAATTGATTTACACGCCGATCGCTATGGAAACGAACGTCCGCCCTATCGTTACAATGTTACTTCGGTGATAAACATCACTTCGTCAGATGTTCCTAAAGTGAAAGCACTTATCACGCAACAAAGTGAATTGCTAAAAAAAGGAATTGCGCTTATTTCTGGAGATTATCGCTACATGATCAGTTATGAGTTTACGAAACTGAATGATGTAAAACCGCAAATGATTGAAGAAGCGACCAAAAATGCACGTGTAACCGCTGAAAAATTTGCGTCGGACAGCGAAAGCAAATTAGGAAAAATAAAACATGCTAATCAAGGTATTTTCAGTATTGTTGACCGCGACAATAACACTCCTGATATCAAACGTGTGCGCGTGGTGACAACGATTGATTATTATTTAAAAGATTGAGTGGAGAGATGGAAATAAATATTGAGGAGCGAGCGGCACAAGCGGAAGCCTACTTTCGTGAAGGTTACAATTGTGCACAATCAGTGTATATGACTTTTGCCGATTTATATGGGCTAGACACCAAAATAGCAGGAATTATTAGTGCGCCATTTGGTGGTGGGATGGGACGTCTGCGTGAAGTTTGCGGAGCCTGTAGTGGTATGTTTTTAGTGGCAGGATTACAACTTCCTGCCGATGAACCTTCGAAAAAAGGAGCAAGTTATCAACTCGTACAAGAGTTAGCTGAAGAGTTTAAAGCTGAAAACGGCTCAATTATTTGCCGAGAATTATTAGGATTAAATCATAAAAAAGATGCACCAATTGCCGAAGAACGCACAGAAGCTTATTATAAAAAACGTCCTTGTGCTCAATTAGTATATATGGCAGCCACTATTGTTGCAAAAAAGATTCAAGCCATAAACGCCGTAAACAAAAAATAAGTATCTTTGTACATTGGTAACTATGTAACAATTGCTTATGAGAGCTTTAATTCAACGTGTATCGAATGCCTCGGTCACTATCAACGAGCAGGTAAAATCATCCATTCAACAAGGATTGTTAGTTTTGATTGGGATTGAACATAACGACACCGATGAAGATAGCGATTGGTTGACGAGTAAAATCGTAAATTTGCGCATATTTGATGATGAAAACGGGATTATGAATAAATCACTGCTTGACATCAATGGCGAATTATTGATTGTTAGCCAATTTACGCTACAAGCTATGACAGCAAAAGGCAATCGCCCGTCATACATACGTGCCGCTAAACCAGAAGTTTCCATACCACTTTACGAAACATTCTGTAAAATAGCCTCTGAAAAACTAAAAAAGCCCGTTGAAACCGGTCAATTTGGAGCTGATATGAAAGTGGAATTAGTGAATGATGGACCTGTAACTATTTGGATTGATTCTAAAATTCGAGAATAAAATTATCTTAATTTATAACCAACAAAAATGAAGACATGGAAAAAATGAAAGAATTGTATGCACAGTACAACTGTAATTTGAATGATGACCAAGTAAAAAAAGAGGTGGAAGCTATTCTTGCCAAAAACTTTGACAAAAATAACACCGTAGAAGTATACAAGAAATGCTTCAATCTCATTGATCTCACCTCACTCAACAGTACTGATACTGAAGATCAAATTGGCACGATGATGCAAAAAGTAAATGACTTTCCTGAAAGTTATCCAGAGATGCCAAATGTTGCTGCTGTCTGTATTTATCCATCTTTAGTGCCTGTAACAAGAGCCGTTTTAGACCGGGAAAATGGTGTAAACATTGCAGCAGTAGCAGCTTGTTTTCCATCTTCACAATCTTTTATCGAGGTAAAAGTGGCTGAAACAGCTTTAACTGTACAAGCCGGCGCAGACGAAATTGATGTTGTTATTTCTATTGGTAAATTCTTTAGCGGATTTCACAGCGAAGTATATGACGAACTGAAAGAGTTAAAAGCTGCGTGTGGCAAAGCACATTTAAAAGTAATTTTAGAAAGTGGCGCTTTACGTTCTGCCGTTGAAATCAAACAGGCTTCGTTGATAGCCATTGCTGCTGGAGCTGATTTTATCAAAACTTCGACAGGTAAAAGCGATCCCGCAGCGACGTTAGAAGCTGCTTATATTATGTCGGGTGCCATCAAAGAATACTACGAAAAAACAGGAATTAAAATAGGTTTCAAACCTGCTGGCGGCGTTGCTACCACAGAAGAAGCCGTGAAATTCTACACCGTAGTACATTCGGTATTAGGCGACGATTGGATGAATAATAAATTGTTCCGATTTGGCGCCAGCAGATTAGCAAACAACTTATTGTCAAGCATCTACGACAAAACGGTTAAGTATTTTTAATTAGCACTCTAATTACCGGAAAGAAAAGGCTGCTTTATCCTATCGATAAGCAGCCTTTTTCTTATTGCACGACTCTTTCAAAATTTATATCTTTGTCCAACTAACGAGTTTTTTATTTTATGATGAAATTTGCAACTACTTATTGGAAAACAGTGCTCTGTAGCTTGTGCATATTGATTTTGTCTATCGCTCCCTTCTCGAGCCATAGAATTCATCCAATGCCCAATACCGACAAGTTGATACATTTCATGATGTATTTAATTTTCACAGTCATCTTTTTCTACGATCATCGTAAAAATTATCCAATAAAACAGATTCGTTTCTATTTAATGGTGATGACATTACCAATACTTTATGGTGGTTTAATGGAGCTTGTGCAAAGTATTTTTACAACAAACCGCTCAGGTGACGTGTTCGATTTTTTAGCTAATTCCATCGGAGTATTCGTTGGAGTAACTATTTCATACACCTTTTATTATGTTCGCAGATGAATCATAACGAACTCAGATATCAAATAGGGCTAACATTGATCAATGGAATTGGTCCCGTAAATGCGCGCAAACTCCTCAGTTATTTAGGTGGTGTAGAAGCCATTTTCACTGAAAAACCTGAGACTCTTAAAAAGATTCCAGGTATAGGGGAAGTCCTATCTCAAGCAATAGCGACGCAGCAAGTTTTGAAGCGTGCCGATGCTGAAATAGAATTTATCGAACGCTATAAAATCAAAACCCATTTTTTTACCGAATCCACTTATCCTTACCGTTTGAAAGAGTGCGAAGATGCACCCGTTTTACTCTATTCTAAAGGTACTGACGATTTCAATACTGGTCGTTACTTGGCCGTTGTTGGAACACGAAAAATAACACCTTACGGCAAAGAGTTGTGCCAAACATTACTAAAATCATTGGCGCAAACTCAGCCCGATTTAACCATTGTAAGCGGTTTGGCATATGGTGTAGATGTAACGGCACACAAAATTGCGCTTGAAAATAATTTGCGTACATTTGGTGTAGTAGCTCACGGATTAGACCGAATTTATCCATCAGCCAATCAATCGGTCGCAAAAAAGATAATAGAAATGGATGGCGCTATTATCACCGAATATCCAAGCCTCACGAATCCTGACGCACCTAATTTTGTAGAAAGAAATCGTATTGTTGCAGGATTGTGCGATGCCACTCTGGTAGTCGAATCTGCGCTGAAAGGAGGTTCACTGATTACCGCAGACTTAGCTAATGGTTATAATCGCGAAGTTTTCGCTATTCCTGGTCGCATAAACGACACACAATCGCAAGGATGCAATAATCTAATTTATAAAAATCAGGCAGTTTTAATCCAAACGGCTACTGATTTAGAAAGATTTATGAATTGGGATTCACAAATCAATCCACGATCGGTTCAACAAAGATTATTCACATCGTTGACGCCAGACGAAGAAAAAATTATTGATTTATTGCGTGTCGAAGATTCTGTTTACATAAATTCATTAGCTTCCAAAAGTCAAATTCCACTACAAAAACTATTAGGATTATTAATTCAACTTGAGTTTAAAGGCATGATACAAACATTGCCTGGCAGTCATTATAAAATTGTATCGTAATGGTAAAAACTGAAGCTATTGCTTTGCATACGTTGCGCTACCGAGATCATAGTTATATTATTCATTTATTTACACGTGAACAGGGAAATATCACTTGTTTAGTAAAAGGTTCTAAACATAAGGCGGTGTTATCGCCCATACTTATGCAACCACTTTCATTGATTGATATGGTGATAGATTTTCGGTCAAATAGAACCTTTCAATACATACAAGAAAGTTCTCCACTTGTACTTCTCAACAATATTCCCTATCATCCGATTAAAAATAGTATTGCTCTGTTTTTGAGTGAAGTTTTGTATAAAACCTTTCGTGAATCGTACAAAGAAACTGAGTTATTTGATTTCATAAAAGAGTCCATTATCTTTTTTGATACTGCCACGAAAGGTATTGCCAATTTCCACCTCGTATTTCTGATTAAATTAACCCGTTTTTTAGGATTTTTTCCTAATCTAAGCCAATTTCATGATGGTGTCTATTTTGATATGCTCAATAGCCAATTCACGGAAAGCAATCAGCAACAACACACCCTCAACATAGAAGAAACAGAAGCTTTCGCACACTTAATGCGGATGGAATATGAGAATATGCAGCTATTTAATCTTTCGCGTGACCAGCGGAATAGAATTCTAGAACATATATTAACCTACTACAAACTTCACCTGCCTGAATTCGGAACCATAAAATCACTAGAAATCTTACAACAACTATTTGCATAACTCCATTTGGAGAAACGGCAAAAATCAGCTACTTTTGTATCATTCAAACGCCCCCGTAGTTCAATGGATAGAACGAAAGTTTCCTAAACTTTAAATCTGAGTTCGATTCTCAGCGAGGGTACTTTTTAAGAACCTAAGTACTTAATAATGAGATATAATAGAAATTTAATTGCCGACATTTTGCCGACATTATAACAATAGCCACTAAAATAGTGGCTATTGTTTTATAAAATATTCTTCTGTTTTTGTAGGCATTATGGTGTAAATAACACCTTGATTATTTCTAAAGAATGGCATAATAGGTATTATCCAAATGAAATGCAAATCGACAAATAAGAGTCACAAGGTTGAATTTACTCATTGAATTTGT
>DATFIF010000050.1:0-8141 GCA_035270405.1 Paludibacteraceae bacterium
CAATAACGAATTAGAGGTTGATCCTACGGAATTGTTGGAAATGCCACAATTGCCACTCTATTTACCAGAAGTACTTGCCATCGAAGAAATTGAGGCAATTTTGACTATTATTGATTTGTCGAAGCCTCAAGGACATCGCAATAGGGCGATTATTGAGACGCTTTATGGTTCAGGTTTACGAGTTTCTGAGTTGGTCAATTTGAAGTTGTCGAATATGTTTAGCGATAAACATTTTATGAAAGTGGACGGCAAAGGTAGTAAACAGCGTTTAGTGCCACTTTCTGAACCATCGGAACGTGCTATACAACTGTGGATGCGTGATCGTCATCTGCTTACCATTCAGAAGGGTAGCGAAGATTATGTTTTTCTGAACCGTCGTGGTGGGAAGTTAACACGCGAAATGATTTTTACCATTGTGAAGCAGCTGGCTTCTGCCGCTGAAATAAAAAAAAATATTAGTCCACACACTTTTCGACACTCCTTTGCGGCGCATTTGCTTGAGGGAGGCGCTAATTTGCGTGCTATTCAGCAAATGTTGGGACACGAGAGTATTTTGACAACTGAAATATATACGCATATTGATATTGATTTTTTACGAACGGAAGTTTTAGACAAACATCCACGTAATCTGAAACATTAAAAGAGGGACTCATTTTGAGTCCCTCTTTTAATTAATCGCAATCGTCGAGCCATAGTCTGGAAGATGCATCGCTTGCCATTTTCCAATCGCCACGAGGCGAAAGATTCACGCTGCCAACTTTAGGACCATCGGGCATACACGACCGTTTAAATTGTTGCGCAAAGAATCGTTTTAAAAAGAGTTTGAGCCACTGTTTAATAGCTTCATCAGTGTATTTTTCCGCAAATGCTTTTTGTGCTAAATAGAAGATTTTCTTCGGAGCAAAACCATATCGTAGCATGTAAAATAAGAAGAAATCATGCAACTCGTAAGGTCCTACAATCACTTCTGTTTCCTGTGAATTTTGACCCTGTTCATCTGTTGGCAATAATTCAGGGCTGACTGGTGTATCGAGTATATCCAACAATGTGTCGTGTGCTTTTTCGTCGAGTTCACAAGTGGCTGCGTAGCTTACCAAATAACGCACTAATGTTTTCGGAATGCTGCTATTTACGGCATACATACTCATGTGGTCGCCATTGTAAGTTGCCCATCCGAGAGCGAGTTCTGACAAATCGCCTGTGCCAATAACCAAGCCGTTGCATTGATTTGCTACGTCCATCAAAATTTGTGTACGCTCACGTGCTTGCGTGTTTTCGTAGGTTACATTGTGCAAGTTTGGGTTGTGGTCAATGTCTTTGAAATGCTGATTACAAGCTGCTTTTATATCTATTTCACGGAGGGTTGCTCCTAAATTAGTCACGAGTTGAGATGCATTTTTGTAAGTTCTATTGGTAGTGCCAAAACCTGGCATCGTGATGCCAATAATATTTTTCCGCGGTAACCCTAATTTATCACAGGTACGAGCGCAGACAAGAAATGCTAACGTAGAATCTAATCCACCAGAAATACCCAAAACCATCGTTTCAATCTTTGTATGATGAAGTCGTGTGGCTAAGGCGTTGACTTGGATATTTAAGATTTCCTGACACGTTTCTTGCATCTGCTCTTTTCGTGGAATAAATGGCGTGGGAGAAATTTTCCGCGTTAATTCGATAGCGTTTTTTGATAATTCAAATCGTACAGTGTTGATAGCTGTGTCGATGTCGGAGTGCATGAGCCCTTCGGTAAAAGCGCTACTCTTTTTACGATCATGTTGCAGGCGTTCTACGTCTATTTCGTTGATAATCAATTGTTCATTCAGTGAAAAACGCTCATTTTCCGCTAAAAGAACTCCGTTTTCGGCAATGAATCCATTTCCTGCAAATAGTAAATCTGTGCTCGATTCGCCAAAACCTGCTGAGGCATAGACGTAACCAGCCAAACATCGTGCTGATTGTTGTTGTATCAAATCTCGGAGATACCTATTTTTACCAATCAACTCATTGGATGCCGATAAATTGAAAATGATATGTGAACCTGCCAACGCATCGATGCTACTAGGTGGAATGGGTGTCCATAAATCTTCACAAATTTCAATCGAAAAGGTGACGTTGTGAGATTCAAACAGCAGATGATCGCCAAAAGGAACTTTTTGTCCGCACAACAAAACTTCGTTTGTAGTGGCCTCAGAGGCGGAAGCAAACCAACGTTTTTCGTAAAATTCGTGATGATTGGGAAGTTGTTTTTTAGGAACAACGCCTAAGATTTTCCCATTCTGGAAGGCAACAGCACAATTGAAAAGTTGATTTTGAAGTTGAATTGGTAAACCTACAATTGTTACAAGTCTTAACTTGGAAGTTTTTTCTATCAGTTTTTTGAGAGCGTTTTCAGCTTCCGTAATCAGTAAGTTATTGTGAAACAAATCGCCACACGTATAACCAGTAATTGATAATTCAGGAAAAGAGAGGAGTTGAACGCCTTGCTTTGAGGCTTTTTCAATTAACTGTTCAATCTGTTGCGCATTCGCTTTACAGTCAGCCACTTTTACCAGCGGAATGGCAGCTGCCACTTTTACAAATCCAAATTTTTCCATATCGAGTGTATTGACGAGGTAAATAAACAACGTTATAACGACAAACCCAAAAGAGTTACGATAACTCCACCTAAACTTAACAGCATGAGAATTCCTCCGGTGATTTTATTTAGTATCCAAAGCCCTCGTACGTTGAATTGATTTCGTAATTTTCCCACGATGAGGGTTAGTAAAAGCCACCACGAAAACGCACCTAACAAAATGCAAATTAATCCGATAGCGTGTTCAAAAGAACTTTTAACGGGTGAAAAAAAATGGAATCGGGCAAATAGACCAATCAGTAAAAAGATAATCAGTGGATTGCTAAAACATAATCCAAACGCAGAGAAAAAATCGCTGGCATAACTTCCTTTTGAGGAGTTTTTTACCGTTGATAGCTGTTTTACTGGATTACTACGAAAGATATGAAGTCCAAATCCTAAAATAATAAGACTCCCCGTGATTTGAATAATCATTTGATGTTCCTCAATCAAATTGATAATAAAACTCATACTAAAACCTACTAAAACCGAGTATATCAAGTCCGAAAAGGTTGCTCCAAGCCCAGTAACAATACCATGAGCACGTCCGCGATTAAGCGTGCGCTGAATGCACAAAATTCCTATCGGACCTACTGGAACCGATATGAATAAGCCAATCATGATACCTGTGAGTATGGTTTCAAACATAAATTCTATGCCTATTTATAATTTAGATTGTACAAATTCCACTATTTCTTTTTCCGATTCTGGGTGGAACCATGTTATCTCTTTGTCCCGATTAAACCATGTCAACTGTTTTTTTGCATAGCGACGGGAATTTTGTTGAATCATGTTGATGGCAAATTCTTTAGTCCAACTACCATCAAAATAGTTAAACAGCTCTTTGTAGCCAACCGTATTCAATGAATTGAGCGCTTTGTGTGGATAAAAAACACGCGCTTCATCTTCTAAACCTTCCTCCATCATTTGCAATACACGCTGGTTAATACGTTCGTAAAGCTCTTCGCGTGGACGAGTTAATCCTATTTTTACAATTGAAAAATTCCGTCTTTTGACAGATTGTGTTCGTAAATCAGAAAAAGGACGTCCTGTCATTTCACACACTTCCAACGCATGTAACATCCGTTTTACATTCATTAAATCAACTTCTCTGTAATGTTCAGGATCCAGTAATTTCAATTTTCGTCGTACGCCTTCAATACCTTCTTCAGCATAAAAATTAAGTACTTCTTGGCGCGTTTTTGGATCGATAGTTGGAATATCGTCAATACCTTTACAAATAGCATCCACATAGAGCATTGATCCACCTACAAGCAAGCTGTTTTGTGTACGTTTTAGCTCTGATTCTATCATTGGAATGGCGTCTAATTCAAATTGCCCTGCGCTATAGGTTTCAAAGATTGATTTATGTCCCACAAAAAAATGTGGCACTTCTTGTAATTGTTTTTCAGTGGGTGCGGCGGTTCCTATTTTCAATTCTCGAAACATTTGGCGAGAATCGCACGAAAAAATAGCGCAACCAAACATTTTCGCTAGTCGAATACTAATGTCGGTTTTACCAACTCCTGTAGGGCCTACAATAACAAAAAGTGTATTCAATTTTTTAGTGTAAAACTATTCTGTATCGATTTAAAAACAAATGCTCGATTTATCGAGCATTTATGTGAGTGTACATCTTTAAATTTCTCGACCACTTTCATCAAAAGTGACATCGCCGAAGCTATCTTCATCTAATTCCTCGATATCGAACTCTTCGTCGCCATAAAATTCTGTATCAAAAGTAACTTTTTGATTAGAAGCAAAATCTTCAATATCAACAACTTGTATTGGAGCTTTGCCTTTGCTTAATGTGCAAATGCCAGCCGACAAGTTTCTACCAGGAATAATAGCTTTCAATTCGATGAAAAACGAACGTTCTGTCAAATTGTCGAATACGTACAATAGGCGTTGCCCTTCATCTTCGATAAACTCCTCCAAAAGAGTCTCGTCCATCACAAAACTATCATATTCAGAACTTGAATCCATTTCAAAGAGGGTAATCTCTTCTCGCTTTTCCCAATTCTCGCTACAAATAAAAAAAGAGGTCATTTGCTCTTTGTTGTAGCTAACGCAATTCAAAATAGTTTCGTGAAATTGAAAAAAGGTAGCATCTGAGCTTATCTCAATTTCGCGACTAAAATAATCAGATTCGTCCGACAAAAGTAAAAATTTATAGACCATACGTGTTATTAGTTTTTATGGGTTCAAAAATAGCGTTTTTTTTTTGTGTATCAAAGTTTACTAGCAAAAAACGTGCTGTTTTATATGCTTTTCTTTATTTTCCCTCATTCTTTTTGAAAATCAGTGTTGGATAACGTTTTTTTAGTTCTAAAACTTGCGAATCGAGGGTTTTATTAAAAATTTGGTATGCCTTAGAATCTTGATGTAGTGGTCTATGTTCTAAATTTTTATTAAGTTTTTCTAGTTGTGGTAAAAGTTCCTGAGTTTCTCTGTCGAAATAGGTTTCTACGAAACGTTCCCAAATGTAGTCGATGGCACTAGTTGAAGGGTGAATCATATTGTCCTCAAAAAAACGATAGTCTCTTAATTCGTCCAACAGGATTTCATACGCGGGAAAATAATTCACCTGCTCAAATCTCTTTGTAAGTTCTTCTACAGCCAATAATAAAATGGCTTTATTGGTTTGATTTTCAGTGGCACCTTGGCGCATGTAGCGTATGGGGCTTACTGAAAAAATGACGTGGATAGTCGGATTTTGTGCGCTTATTTTTGCTAGTAAATCGCTATAACGCGTTACAATTTCGTCTACAGATAGGCGGCGACGAATAAACTCCCTCTCAGGAACTTTGTGACAGTTGGCAACCACGTTTCCTTCGTATTCATAAATCCACGACGAGCCAAACGTGATTAATAACACGGTTGTCTCTTTGAAATGCTCCGCAGCCTCTAAATAAAGCTTATTCATATTGGTGAGCGCTTGTTTTTCAGAAGGAGCTGAAAAACTGCCGTGATGTGCCCAACTATGGATTAATCCGTTGTGTTCAAACAACTCATTTTCGTCAAATGGCTTGTTCTCCATCAGTCTTTCGATAGATTGTGCTATGGATATTGGATTATAGAGTATTCCGAACGGATTGGTGAGTTGTGGCAGATGAAATTTTTCTAATTTCTCACCTATATTTTCAGTAAAACAGGAGCCCAACAACATCAGTTTATCTTTGTAGCTGAGGTTCGTCGTTTGGGACGGAATTGATAGGATAGTGCGGAAATTCATTATTACTGATTTTTTAATAAACTAATCGCTTTTTCTATGATTGAATCTTTTCCTGTAGCTGCATCTTCTGCTGTCATAGTCACGAAAATTGTTGGATTTACGCCAAATTCTATCTCTTCACGATGTTGATTATACATGGGAACTGCTGAAAATCGAATCATCCAACCATTCGGTAACTCGCTTGAAAGAGGCATTCCTCCGCCTCCGCCAGTTGTTCCTCCAATAACTGTGACGTTCGGTGCTTGTAGCATTTTTACAATAAAATCATTGGTCGCACTGTAGCAACGACGATTAGATAAAACGACTACTTGGCGATTGCTCCAATCGATAGGCGCTAATGTTGGGTCGACATACATTGGTTTCATTTCCGAAAAATCAGCGTGTCCGAATCCTGTTTTATGGCGAATGTAACCAGTCACTTTTTTTTCAGTAAAGAAACAGGAAGCAAATTTTTTACTGTAGTCCAGTTGACCGCCACCATTATTGCGTACGTCGATGATGATGCCTGTACAATTTTTAAATAGCAAATCCATATAGCCAAAATTGGCCGCACTAAAACCATTTGAAAAATCCCGATAACGTATGTAACCGATTTCTCCATTACTAATTAGTCCGTAATGAAAGCCTCCAGCAATGCGGTAGTTAGTGCCCAAATACGTTGCTCCATACACTAAGTTGTCGTCGTAATTTACGGGATAACTATCGAACCAACCTCTACAACGCGAAATGTCAAATGACGAATATAAATTAACGTGTCCATCTTGCAATGTGTCGAGCATTTCGGCACACACGTCAAAGAGGTCAAAGGATGTTCTGACCGTTGTTAATTTTCCTTGATAATGGGTTTTTACACCCTGCCAATCAATGTTTTTAGTGTCAAAATAACAATATTTTTGGTCGAGTATTTCCCACAAAGCATCGAAATTTGTATAGGGATTGTAATCGAATTTCTTAATCGAATTATCCTCACAGCCTGCCAATAGTAGAATGGCACTTAAGGTTATTACTAGTTTTAGTTTCATAATCGTTATTGCCAAATAGTTGCGTGTTTTTCTGCTTTTTTACCTCCAAACAGATGTATATCGTACATCATTCCAATAATAAAGTTGAGTTGTGATTGTTTGAAATTCAAACTGTTACCTTGCCAAGTTAGATTATTGTGCGTGAAGCCTGTTCGCAAAGTAACATTACGAAGGAGAAAATCGAGTGTGAATTTTCCCTGAATACCTTGTTTGTTGTGAAAAGAAGAAAAATGTGTTATTTTACTGAGGTCGTTAGGCAAATTTTCATAAATTTCGTAATAAGAATGCCCCATTTGTGGAATAAACATACATCCCATAATTGGCGTCATGAGTTCGTATTGCGCATTCATGTGAAAAGAATTTTTGCGAACATTATATCGTGCAATAACTGATGCGTAGAGCGTTGCATTCAAATCGCCCGATGCTATATTGTTCACATTGCGACTGTTATATTTTAGCGCACCTTCTACATTGAGAAAACCTCCTGTCATAATTGTAAGTCCTGTTGTAGGTCGAAAATGATAATGACTTGCATAACCGATGGAAGCTCCAAAATAGGTAATGGAAGCCGTTTTAGCTGGATTATACAAATCTCCAAAACAGAGTTGTAAACGACTTTCCCATGACACCTGTTGATTGCTTTTTTTGTAAAATAAACCCGTTGTAGCATCTAATGTGATATCGAACCCAGAGTAAGTGACCGGCGATAAATAGCTATCATAGAGTTTCATGGAACCTCCACCAATAGACCACGTATTATTGAGTAGCGATTCTCCTTCTTGAGCGTGTAGAGTTGTAAGGCTCAAACTAAAGATAGAAATAACAAGTATTATAGTTCGTCGCATGAGTTAGTGTATTTGGAATAAATATTCCCGAATTGTTTAGGGTGTTAGTGTAATCTATAAAGGAGTTAGACTCTTCTGTATTATTTGTTTGATTGTGCTGTTGGAATTTTTATCAATTTCATATTGGCATCAAGCCCCCATATGATGTCATTATTTTTTAACAAAGGACTCACAATGCTCAATGTACTATCGAGTTGTGAATAACCAATATTAGCCATATCAATGAGTGAGTGAAAAATAACCATGGATGAAATTTGTTTCGACTTATTTTGTTTTAAAGCGGCTATTTTTTCTGGGTGCAATTTACGATATTTGTTTGAATACCAAACAATCATAGGTACGTGATATTCATAGGAGCTGCCACTATAAGTGCCATGTAAAAACATGTTTCGATCGTCGTCAAAGAGATTTTCGCCATGGTCGCC
>DATFIF010000051.1:0-12406 GCA_035270405.1 Paludibacteraceae bacterium
TGACAGCAAAAGTATAAAAAAAAACTTATCGTTGCCTCTTTTGTTAATTATTTTTGTGTTTTCGATCGGGTTCTTCTCTTATCCCATATCAAATCCTGTGCCGTTTTCTCTTTTTTGACATAATAACGCCATAGAATGGAATTTTGAAACAGACCTTTGGGTATTGTTTTTTTTGTGAGATGTAAGTTGTTTTTGCGGTCGTAACGAAACTTATGACGTCTACCAAAAAAAGATAATTGAGCACGGATAACGGCAAACGCATTTTGAAACTTACCTTGTATAAGAAGATGTGTCGCTGCTATCCAGTCGAGAAACAATCGTATGAAAAGTATTCTTCCCATGTGTTCTGGTGCATTTTTGTACAACATCAACCAGTTGTTTCGAAAATTGAGAAACGTTTTTTGAGGACTCTCCTTCGACAACGTTCTGGCTCCCATGTGATACACCGTGCTTTCTGGAATACAAACAATATTATTACCGCGTGCTTTCAATCTCCAGCAGAGATCAATCTCTTCCATGTGAGCAAAAAAACGATCGTCCAAACCTCCAGCTTTGTGATATTTTTCTGAACGAATAAAAAGACAAGCTCCCGTGGCCCAAAAAATATCTGTAATTGTGTCATATTGTCCGTAATCCTCCTCGAGCGTATCCAGTATGCGACCTCTACAAAATGGATATCCATATTTGTCGAGGTAGCCGCCACATGCGCCTGCATATTCAAAGTGTGTACGGTGATGGTAACTTTTAATTTTTGGTTGACACGCTGCCGTTTTTGGATGCTTATCCATGTATTGAATGAGCGGTTGGAGCCAGTTTTCAGTAACTTCTACATCCGAATTAAGTAGGACGTAATAATCCGCTTTTATCAGTCTTAAAGCTTCATTGTAGCCACCTGCAAAACCAAAGTTGTGTGGAAGTTTGATGAGTCGTGTCGTGGGGAATTGTTTTTCCATAAAAACGACAGACTCATCGGTAGAATGGTTGTCAGCTACAATCACTTCTGCCTCGGGCGAATACGCAATAACTTTGGGGAGCAACTCTGCGAGCAACTCTTTACCATTGTAATTTAATATGACAACTGCAACAGACATCTTGACAGATTTAGTATTCTAATTTTTATGATATTTCCACCGTTTGTGCGACCACAACCAAAATTCTGGAGCGACCAAAATATTTCTTTCCATGCGCCGCGCGTATTTTTCGGTCAATTCAAAGGGAGCTGTTTCTTTAGGATTTTCACAAAGTAATTCTAATTTACATTGGTAATAACCACGTTTTACTTTGTGCATTTCCAAAAATACGACAGGATAATTTGTTTTGCGCGCAATGGATTCCCAGCCCGTTAAAAAAGGCGTTTCTTGATTGAGCCAAGTGGTCCAATAGTGCAAATTATTCCAAGAAGGTGTTTGGTCGGCAATAAAGGCTAACACAAACTGTTTGTTTTGCTTTTTAAGCTCTGCCATTCCTCGCAAAACTTTTTGTTTTGGGTAGCAATACGTACCAAATCGAGAACGTAAATCGATAAAAAATTGGTCGAAATCTTTGTTCTTTAATGTTTTATATAGAGTACTCACGCTTATCGTGTTGTTGAAATGCAGTGGTAGTGATGCCACCCATTCCCAATTGCAGTAGTGGCCAAATAAAGCAATGATGCTATCTCCTTGTGCTGCAAATTTTTCTAAAAGCTCCGTATTTTCAAAAGTGATGCGGCGACGAATTTCGGCTTCGGAGATATGAATGAATCGAATAGTTTCAAATCCATAATCGCATAAATGGTGATAAAATTTTTGTTCCAGTTTGTGACGTTCTTGTTTTGTCTTTTCTGGAAATGCGTTTAGCAAATTTTCGCGTGTTGTTTTTACCCGATATCGTGCTACGTGATAAATCAAAAAGTAGGTGATATCAGATATTACATACAGCAGCGGTAATGGCAACCAAGCCACTACCCATAAAAAACTATAGGTTATGTAAAATAGAACTTTTTTCATCGAAAGGAGTGCCGTTTTACTCTTCTTCGCTGTAAATACCTAGCTTTTGACCGTAGCCAAATTCGCCATCAAGTACTTGTATGAGTTCTTCCTCGGTAAGATGAACTTGATTCTCTTTTTTCATTAATTTCCAAATGAAATCGAACATCTCTTCCTCGGCAATTGTAGCTTCGCCCACAGCATCATCTTCAATTAAATCATTACTGTCGTAATATTCGCAAATCAAGTCGAGAATGTATTGCACATCGTCGTCACTGATTTTTGCGCGCATTTCTGCTGGTAAACTATTTAAAATGAACTGAATAGCTTCGGTGTCATCAAACTCGATAGCTTCTTTTTCTTTTGCCATAACGGGTGGTTTTTAAAAGTTGTGTAAATAGACGTGTAAAGGTATAACTTTTTTCTGAAATCATACGTAGAAAGTGGCTAGAAAAACAAAAAACCACCTTTGTTTAAAAGATGGTTTTTTAGTGAGCCTCTTGACGGATTCGAACCGCCGACCCCGAGATTACAAATCACGTGCTCTGGCCAACTGAGCTAAAGAGGCAAGTGGGTAAGCTTACTATATCGCACCGCTACAACTTTTTACCCTTGCTGCGATCAAGCCCTGGGGGAGTTCAAAAGGAGCTGGTCGTATAGGACTTACCCGCGGCAAAAGTACTACTTTTTGTGGAATTACAAAAGGCGAAAGTGCTATTTCTTAAAAATAATCTTAATTAGGGCTCTTTTGCTTTAGAAATGAGCGGATTATTTTTCTTATAGAATGGATTCTCTACTTGTCTATTTTAAAAAATCGCTGTATCTTTGTCTCTTTATAAATAAATTCGTCTCTTATGAAACCTGAAGCTTTGAAGCATGCTATGTATTTTGGCCTACTATTGGGCGTCATATTTTCCGTTAATTTCTTTTTGTCGACGCTCACTGGAGTTTTGTTCACGTCATTGCAGTGGGTGGTGACCTTGTCCATTCCATACCTTGTTTATCGTTTAACAGTCGATTGTCGTAATCGTGTGTGCGGTGGTGTAGTTTCTTACGGTGTGGCTTTGTGGTATGGTATTCAACTATTTTTCTACGCTGCGTTGATTTCAGCCGTTTTCAAATTTATCTATTTCAAATTTATGAATCCTGAATTTTTACCAAATATGCTTGGTGAAACATTACGGCTTTTGGATGAATTAAAAATTTCTTCGGATACGTTTGATGAAGCACAAATGCGTGAAGTGATGACGCCAGTTTACATGTCTATGCAATATATTTGGCTAGATGTATTTTTAGGACTGTTAGTCTCTTTAGTCACCGCTATTTTTGCCAAAAAGGACAAATCATTATTCGATACCAATACGCTTCAAGCAAATAATTCGTAAATAATAAGTTATGGATATTTCAATTATTGTTCCGTTATTCAATGAGGTTGAATCGTTGACACCGCTTTACGAATGGATTGAGCGTGTGATGAAAGCGCATCGTTTTTCGTACGAAATCCTTTTTATTGATGATGGTAGTACTGATGGGTCTTGGAAAGTAATTACTGAATTACAGAAAAAATCGGAAGTGGTGCATGGTATCTTGTTTCGTCGTAACTATGGTAAATCTCCAGCTTTGTATTGTGGTTTTCAGCGGGCAAAAGGTGACGTGGTTATAACTATGGATGCCGATTTGCAAGATTCTCCTGATGAAATTCCTGAACTATTTCGAATGATTACCGAAGAGGATTTCGATTTAGTTTCTGGTTGGAAAAAGAAGCGTCACGACAATACGTTAACTAAAAATATTCCGTCTAAACTCTATAATGCGACGGCGCGTAAAGTGACTGGTCTCAAGTTGCACGATATGAATTGCGGACTCAAAGCGTATCGCAACGAAGTGGTGAAAAACATAGAAGTGTACGGCGAGATGCATCGTTATATTCCTTATTTGGCTAAAAATGCTGGTTTTACAAAGATTGGTGAAAAAATAGTAGAACATCGTAAGCGTCAATTTGGGACTACAAAATTCGGATTGGAACGGTTTGTAAATGGCTATTTAGATCTGTTTTCTTTATCATTTTTAAATCGTTTTGGCAAACAGCCCATGCACTTTTTCGGTTTGTGGGGCAGTGTGATGTTTGTGTTTGGTTTATTGGCGATTGTCGTTGTAGGCGTGATAAAATTTATGGCTATTATGGGTGGCTATCCAGCTCCTTTAGTTACTAGCACGCCTTATTTTTATTTGTCGCTTACTTTGATGATTATAGGTACACAGATGTTTTTGGCAGGATTTATCGGTGAATTAGTATCGCGAAGCTCTTCAGAGCGTAATAAGTATCAAATAACAGAGGAAATTTAAGATGTTAAAGAATTTGTTATTAGTTGGAATTGGTGGCTCTCTTGGAAGTATGTGCCGGTATGCATTGTCAAGTTTTATCAATAAATGGGGAATACATACTGCTTGGGCAACTTTTTCTTCTAATGCTTTGGGATGTTTATTGCTCGGTTTGTTGATGGCACTATTTACACGGACATTAAATCCCGATTTACGTTTGTTATGTATTGTTGGTTTTTGTGGCGGTTTTACCACTTTTTCTGCTTTTTCTGCCGATACGTTTTCTTTAATTACAAAAGGCGACTATTTGCTGGCTAGTTTGTATGTTTTTGGCAGTGTTTTTATTGGATTTTTAGCACTTGTTTTGGGAATTAAAATTATAACCTGATTTTATAACTTTTATACTTTGTATCATGGATAGTTTTTTGGAGATTTTAAAATATATTTTGCCCGCCTTGGTGGTTTTAGGTGCTACATATGTCGTTTTGACTAAAGAGTTGCGAAATGAGGCTGATCGCCGAAATTTTGAACTGCGCAAACTCAATGTAAACCAACTAACGCCTATTCGCTTACGTGCATACGAGCGTTTGGCTTTACTCTTGGAACGTACTAAGCCCGAGGCCATTTTATTAAGAATGAATTTATCAAATATCACTAATTTTGATTTACAAACGCAAGTTTTGCATGCAATTCGTGATGAGTTTGATCACAATATGGGGCAGCAAATTTATGTGAGTTCCGAAGCGTGGACTTTAGTAATGAATGCTCGCGAAAGTTTGATGCGTTTGGTAAATGGAGCTGCAGCTCAAGTTCAACCTTCAGATGCCGCTATGAATTTGGCGCAATCACTCATACAAACGTATGCTTCAACACAGACGACGCCAACCGAAATAGCCCTCGATTTTTTAAAACAAGAAGTAAAAGTAATTTGATTTTTAATAAATTATGAGTTTTCGACAATTAGCAGAAGCCCGTTTTTCATTACGTCACTACGATAGTCGTCCTGTTGAGGAAGAGAAAATTAATTACCTTTTGGAGTGTGTGCGATTGGCACCATCTGCTGTTAATTTTCAACCATCTATTTTTTATGTGGTGACTAACAAAGATCTATTGTCACAATTGCAAGGCTGTTACAATCGTGAATGGTTTAAAACAGCTCCTATGTGTATGGTGGCGTGTGGAAATCACGAGCAAGCTTGGCATCGGAAATTAGATGGAAAAGACCATACGGATATTGATGTGGCTATTGCGGTTGATCATTTGACATTGGCAACGTTTGATGTGGGTTTGGGCTCTTGCTGGGTTTGTAATTTTGATGCTCAAAAAGTAGCTGAAATTTTAGAACTACCAGATCACCTCGAGCCGATGGTTTTAGTTCCGATTGGTTACGCTGCAACGGATGAAAAACCTTTGAAAAAGCGTAAATCACTCGACGAATTAGTTATTTATAAAAAATAAGCGATTTGAAAGCTCACGTTACATATTTATTAGTGGCTTGTCTGCTAGTTTTCACAGCTTGCACATCTTCTGATGGCGAGTGTCGCAAAAGTAAGGTGGTTGTGATGGGCGTTTCGCTTTACAAAACCATTTTTGATGCAGATGCCGAAGCGTATGTTACTTCTCCTATTACCGAAAGATTGACTATAAAAGGAGTCACCAATGATTCTATTTTATACAACGATCAACCTGTGAGTTCTTTCGTATTGCCGCTTCACGCTTTGCAGCCAGTTACATCTTTTGTGTTGCAACGAGGAACTTTGGGAACTGATACGATTGTGATTTTCCACGAAAACAGCACCAATTTTATCTCGTTGGAATGTGGCTGTTTTGTATATCACACCATTCAAACTACCGCTACTACAACGCATCAGATTGATTCGTTGGTGATTGAAAATAGTGCTGTTCAGAATGTGACTGAAAAACACTTACGTATTTATTACCACGTCAATCCATGAGTCATTTGAAACGACATATTACATTAGCCTTATTCATCTCCATGAGTGGTTTTTTGTTTGCACAAAATGAAGTTGTAGTGTCGTCTAAAAACAAATCAGAATCTCCTTTTTATGGCTTTTCTGCACATTTAGATATTGCCTCTCCGCTTATGGGATTAGCCACTGATCGAGGCATTATTGAAGAAGAAGGCAGTTTTGATGTCAATTTTCTTGATCGCTTCTTCCCTATCATCGAACTGGGTTACGCCTCTGTCAATACTCAAGCAAATAATGGCTCAATGTACTCTGCCACAGCGCCGTTTGGTCGTTTGGGTGTGAATTTTAATTTGTTAAAAACCAAAGATAAAGAGGGAAACCTGAAACCAAGCCGTAATTACGCTTACGTAGGCGTTCGCTACGGAATGAGTTTTGTGAATTACGATGTGAGCAACATTCCTCTAACGAGTGGTTATTGGAACGAAAACCAACTGTTGAATTTAAACGGAAAAGGGTATGGCGGTTGGGGCGAAGTGGTTGCAGGAGTTCGTGTTGACATGGCGAAAGGATTTACTATGGGTTGGTCTGTTCGTGTCAAACTATTCTTACACAGCTCTTTAGAGAACAAACAAGAGATGTGGTACGTGCCAGGTTTTGGAAAATCTTCAGGAAATGCCTTTACATTGAATTACACTTTAGGTTATACGTATCGTACTAAAACCGAGCGTTTAAAACTCAAAAAATAATAGTTATGCGGAAATACATTCTATTCATGCTCATGATGAGTGGCTTGGTAATGTCGTTACAGGCAGCACCAAAACGTCAAATGCGAGCAGCATGGATAGCAACTGTTGTACGCATAGATTGGCCAGCTTCTGTTTCTAGTGCCACGGCGCAACGCCAACAGATGTTGACGATGCTCGATTCGTTGCAATCGCTTCATTTCAACACGGTTATTTTTCAAGTTCGCCCATCGGCTGATGCTTTTTACCAATCAGACATAGAACCTTGGTCTCGTTATCTCACAGGAAAACAGGGCGTTGCTCCAGAGTTTTTTTATGATCCGTTGGATTTTCTCATTCGTGAAGCGCATCGTCGCTGCATAGATGTACATGTTTGGTTAAATCCTTACAGAGTTCTCAATAACGAAGATTTATCTCAACTAGATGCGAATCATCTATTTTTCAAACGACCTGAACTTTTTGTGAAATATGGTGAACAGTACTTTTTCAATCCAGCGTTGGACGAAACACGTGCACATCTGAATCGTGTTGTGGCCGACATTGTTCGACGTTATGATATTGATGCTGTGCATTTTGATGATTATTTCTATCCGTATCGGGTTAAAGGACTAGAATTTCCAGATCAAGCAGCTTTTAAAGCTAACCCGCGAGGTTTTAAAGATAAAAGTGATTGGCGACGCGATAATGTCAATTTGGTCATTAGTCAACTTCAACAAACCATCAAAAGCATTAAGCCTTGGGTGGAATTTGGGATTAGTCCCTTTGGCGTTTGGCGTAGTAACGATAAAGATCCGCGCGGATCGAATACGAAAGGCAGCTTGACTAATTATGACGATTTGTATGCCGATGTATTATTATGGCTCAAAAATGGCACGATTGATTATGTTGTGCCTCAATTATATTGGGAAATGGGCAAACCTAAAGTGGATTATGCGCATTTAGTGGAGTGGTGGAGTAATAATTCGTACGGGCGTAATTTGTATGTGGGATTATTTGCTTCGCAATTGGGAAATCCAGCCGCATCTTCTCCTTGGCGTAACGGCAATGAATTGATGCGTCAATTGCGCTTTTCAGAGACTTTTTCGGCGGTGCAAGGTGCTGCGTTTTACAGTGCGGTGGCATTGATGGAAAATCGTCAAGGCTTGTGCGATAGTTTACGTACGTATTATCGCTATCCAGCGCTAGTTCCGACCAATACCAATTTAAAAGGTGAACCTTCCGCTCAAATTCAACGTGTGAGGATTATGTACGACGATCACCAACCAAATTTAGTGTGGCGTGCATCAGAGGAGACCGGAGGATGTCAAGCACGTTATTATGTCGTGTATGCGTTTAAAGGAAGTAAGTTGGGCGATTTTTCAAATCCTGCTAACATATTAACTACAACTACTGATAATTGTGTAGATTTGTCCCGCTGGGCGAGTCGTTTGCAGGGAAAGTATAAATTTGCCGTGACGGTGGTGAATCGCTTTAATCACGAAAGTAAACCAGCCACAGTTTCACGACGATTATGACTAGTAAAAAGCAGTTTTAAATTGTATAACTGACACGATACTTATGAAATTTGTAGGAATTATACCAGCTCGCTACGCTTCAACGCGTTTCCCAGGAAAACCGTTGGCCGACATTTTAGGTCAGTCGATGATACAGCGTGTGTATGAACGGGCCAGTCAGGTTTTAGAAACAGTGGTGGTGGCTACCGACGACCAACGTATCTTCGATGCTGTGGTGAAGTTTGGCGGCAGGGTGGTTATGACCTCTGAAAATCATAAAACTGGCACCGATCGGTGTTATGAAGCGCTAACAAAATTGTCGGAAACGTATGATGTAATCATCAATATTCAAGGTGATGAGCCGTTTATTGCGATGGAGCAGATAGAAGCCTTGAAAAACTGTTTTGTTTCAGACCAAATTCAGTTGGCGACTTTAGTGAAACCATTTGATACAAATACGTCTTTCGTAGAATTGGAAAATCCAAATACACCCAAAGTGGTGTTAAGTCAAACTGGTGAAGCCATCTGTTTTAGCCGTTCTGTTATTCCGTATGTGCGAGGCATCGATAAAGATCGATGGGCGTCGGCTCACACGTTTTACAAACATATTGGAATTTATGCTTACCGGGCTGATATTTTGGAGAAAATTACTCAAATGAGTCAGACGCCGCTCGAAAAAGCCGAATCATTGGAGCAGTTGCGCTGGTTAGAACATGGATTGCATATCCATACAGCCGTTACGTTAGCCGACAATCATTCTATTGATACACCTGAAGATTTAGAGCGTGTGATAAAATTAATGAATAGATAACTTTTTAAATTTTATACGATGAAATACAAACGAATTCTTTTGAAATTAAGCGGCGAATCGCTTATGGGAAAAAAACAACAAGGTATTGATGAAAACTGCTTGGACGAGTATGCTCGGCAAATTGCTGATGTGGCGAAACTCGGCGTACAAGTGGGCATCGTAATTGGTGGCGGCAATATATTTCGTGGGTTGAGTGGTGCCGGTCGTGGGTTCGATCGTGTAAAAGGCGACCAAATGGGCATGTTGGCAACTGTTATCAATAGTTTGGCTTTGAGTTCAGCTTTAGAAAAAGTTGGAGTTAAAGTACGTGTGCTCACTGCTGTTCGTATGGAGCCAATTGGCGAGTTTTATAGTAAGTCGAAAGCTATTGAAAGTTTGGAACGTGACGAAGTTGTTATCTTTTCGGCAGGTACAGGAAATCCTTACTTTACCACCGACACAGGTTCTGCCCTGAGAGGTATTGAAATCGAAGCTGATGTCATGTTGAAAGGTACACGCGTAGATGGAATTTATACGGCCGATCCCGAAAAAGATCCGAAAGCCGTGAAATTTAGCGAAATTACCTATGATGAAATCTATGCGAAAGGTCTTAAAGTAATGGATTTAACGGCTACAACACTCTGTAAAGAAAATAACTTACCGATTATCGTTTTCGACATGGATACGACTGGTAATTTGTTGAAAGTCGTTAAGGGTGAGCTTGTTGGAACTTTTGTACATAATTAAGCAACTCTTTTTATGTTAAAACAAACTCTTTAATTTGTTTATTAAATATAAATCCTTATTTTTGTGGCAGTAATATTTGATATAGGAAGCAAATAGTGTTTCAATACTCATTTTTTTTAAATTGCGATTTTTTTAAACCTTAAATACAAATTAACGCATGAAAATCATTTCTTTGATGCAAAGACTCGTGATGGTTCTAATTTTTCTTTTGGGCTCCGTGAGTCTTTTTGCGCAACAAGTTGTGGTACGAGGCATTATTAAAGATGCTTCAGGTGAAACCATTATTGGAGCGAGTATTCTTGAGTTGGGAACAACCAATGGTACCGTTACCGATTATGATGGAAATTTTGAGATAAAAGTCACTGCTAATGCTAAATTGCAAGTGAGCTATTTGGGTTATCAAACGCAAGATGTTATTGCAAGTACAAAAGCACCGATGGTAATTATCCTCCAAGAGGATTCTTATGCCTTAGGCGAAGTGGTTGCAATTGGTTACGGCTCTCAGAAAAAGAAAGAAATCACAGGCTCTGTAGCTTCTGTAAAAGCTGAAGATTTCAACGCGGGAGTAAAAAACAGTCCAATGGGATTATTGCAAGGTAAAGTGGCCGGTCTTAATATCACTCGTACGGGTGGTGGTGATCCAACTAATACTGGATACAATATTCAAATTCGTGGTTTCTCCACCTTAGACAAAGGTGCTGGAACTTCTCCTCTTTATATTGTTGATGGTATTCCTGTCGACAATATTGATAATATTGCTCCAGAAGAAATTGCGTCGATGGATGTTCTTAAAGATGGTTCAGCTGCTGCTATTTATGGTACGCGGGGTACAAATGGTGTTATTATAATTACCACTAAACGTGGTGGTGATAACTCAACAGGTTCCGGAAAAACTACAGTCGAATATTCCAGTTATATATCTGTGTCCACTCCAGCCACAAAAACTGGTATGGCGACTGCTGCTGAATATAAAAACTTAGAAGCTTTAACAAATGGTAAAGCTAAGCCTGTAGATCAAGGTTTTGAGACTGATTGGATGTCGGCTTTAATGCAAACGGCACCCATAACTCACAATCATAATTTAGCGATTTCGGGTGCTACTAAAGATTTTAGTTATCGTGGCTCTATTGCTTATAAAAACTCACAAGGTATTGCCATTAATTCGAGCCGTGAGGAAATTATGGCTAAATTGGCTGCTAATCAAAAAGCATTGGATGGTTGGCTAGATTTACAGTATGATTTTTCGTACATGAATTATACTAATAATTATTTTTGCGGTGATTTCGAAACAGCTGCCACTTTGAACCCAACTTATCCAATCTATAATGCAGATGGTTCTTATTTTATTCCATCAGGTACGATTACGAGAAATCCAGTAGCTGATGCAAATCAGAAAAGTAGTTATAGACAAGGTAATTTTTTCCGCGGATCTGTTAAGGCTTCTATTAATATTAAACCTGTTAACGGACTTAAATTTAATGTTTTTGGTGCTTTTGAGGAAGGTGATAATTATGATTATTGGTATAATTCCGTTGATTATTATCTGAAAGATGATGCCGGAATGGCAGGTCGTAAAACTGAACGAAATTGGAATCAATTATACGAAGCGACTGCAGACTACGTAGGTCAGTGGGATGAGCATGCCTTAACAGCTGTGGCAGGTTTCTCCTATCAAAAATTCATGAAAGATGGATCTGATATTAGTAATGGTGGTTTCCCAACTGATGATGCTCAATATTTTATCATTCAGAATGGAGATGCCATGAAAACAAAGATGAATATGAGTTCTTATCGTAATTCAAATACGCTATTGTCCATGTTCGCTCGTGCTAATTATAACTATGATGAAAAATATTTATTCTCAGCCTCTATACGTCGTGAAGGATCTTCGCGTTTTGGAGATAATAACAAATGGGGTTGGTTTCCAGCTGCAAGTGCTGGTTGGCGTGTGAGTGGTGAAGACTTTATGAAAGATCAAGACTGGTGTAACGACTTAAAAGTGCGTTTTGGTTTTGGTATCACGGGTAATAATTTAGGAAGCGATTTGAAATCAAAGGAATTATTGAGTGGTAGAGGTCAATTTTGGTATAATGGTGGCTATGTTACTGCTTATGGAGTTTCTCAGAATGCTAATGATGATTTAAGATGGGAGAAAAAATATGAATATAATTTTGGTGTTGATTATGCATTCTTAAATAACCGTTTATCTGGTAGTATTGATGCTTATTACCGCCACACTAAGGATTTATTATGGGAATATACGGTTCCAACCCCTCCTTATCAGTTTAACAAATTATTAGCCAATGCTGGTCAAATGAAATCGATGGGTATTGAGTTGGCGATTACAGGTGTACCAGTAAAAACACGCGATTGGACTTGGAATTCAACATTTACCATTGCATTTAACAACAAC
>DATFIF010000052.1:0-4819 GCA_035270405.1 Paludibacteraceae bacterium
CATCAAGTCGATGGTGTTACGCTGCATCAGATGTTTAGCTTTCCCTCGGGACATACAGCAACTGTTTTCTCCTTAATGCTTGCTTTGACACTCATTTTTCATAAAAAGACGTGGTTATCTTTTGTCTTCTTTATGTTGGCATTTATAACCGCTTATTCGCGTATTTATTTGTCGCAACATTTTGCTGAAGATGTTTTATTTGGCTCTTTTATTGGCGTGTCGATGACGTTGGTCGCTTATTGGCTCTATCAACGTCAATCGTATGCTTGGCAAGAGAAATCCATTATTCAGATATTCAAAAAATAAAAGTAGATAGACAAAGATGGAAAAACAGCGCTTTGAATTTTTTATCTATCCGCAAGAGGTCGATTATACCAAACGTATGACGTTAACAGCCTTGGGCAGTTGCTTGTTGAATACGGCGGGTTTAGCTGCTGTCGAAAAAGGTTTTGGTATGGAGACGATGCATGGTCAAGGATTGGCTTGGGTAGTTTCACGATTAGCAGTAGAGATGAAAAAATACCCAACACAGTATGAAAAAATCACTATCGAAACATGGGTGAATGAGTGTGGACGGTTGGTAACTACGCGTAATTTTACTATTTTCAATAAACAAGGTGAACATCTTGGAGATGCTACATCGTTGTGGTCGATGATTGATTTGACAACACGTCGACCAGTGAATTTGCAAGAAAAAACTAATTTGGAACTAGTAATTATTGATGAACCCTCTGTGATGAATCCGCCTGCTCGTTTGGAAGAGTTATATGTGGAGCCCAAATCTACTCATACGGTGAATTATAGCGATATCGATTTAAACAAACATACCAATAGTATGAAGTATGTGGAGTGGATGTTGAATACGTTTGATTTAGCACAATTTGAAAATCGTCTTTTATCGCGTTTTGATGTTAATTATACGCACGAAGCGCTATTTGGCGAACAAATTTCTATACTTCGTCATGATTCCGATGACGTGACACACTTCGACCTTAAATCGTCGACTGGGCGTTCAATTTGTAAAACACGAATGGAATTTACTTGTGAGTAAACGGACTCCACTCAAAATATTTTTTTGCATTTTACACTATTTTGCATAATTAAAAACAGCTGACCAATTTTGGTCAGCTGTTTTCGCGATATTACATAAAATTCTATTCTTTGTCTTGCTGCGTAGCTTCGTACTCTTTGAGCAATTTGTCTTGAATATCCATAGGACATAATTCATACGCTGAAAATTTCATCGTAAACGATGCTCGTCCACCAGAAAGTGAGCTTAACGAGGTAGCATAACTTGAAAGTTCTTTCAATGGAATGCGTGCGGTGAGTTTTTCAAAACCTCTGACACTTTCCATTCCCATAATGATGGCGCGTCGTCCTTGCAAGTCGCCCATCACGTCGCCCATACGATCGCTTGGAACAAGCACTTCCACATCGTAAATAGGTTCCATTAATTTCGGTCCAGCTTCTTTAAAAGCTGTTGCAAAAGCGCTGCGGCCTGCCAAACGGAAGGAAATTTCGTTAGAATCTACTGGATGCATCTTTCCGTCGTACACCACTACGCGTACATCACGCGCATACGAACCTGTCAACGGACCTTGTTCTAAACGATCCATTACTCCTTTCAATATTGCTGGTAAGAAACGTGTGTCGATAGCGCCACCTACAACGCTATTGATGAAAACTAATTTTCCACCCCAATCGAGTTTGTATTCTTGTTTGTCGCGAACACTTATTTTAAATTCCTGTCCGTTGAATTTGTACGTCACAGGATCTGCCATACCTTCTGTATATGGTTCTACAATAAGATGTACTTCTCCAAACTGACCAGATCCGCCGGATTGTTTTTTATGGCGGAAATCGGCGCGAGCTGCTTTAGTAATCGTTT
Organism: Paludibacteraceae bacterium; assembly: GCA_035270405.1. Lineage (GTDB taxonomy): Bacteria > Bacteroidota > Bacteroidia > Bacteroidales > Paludibacteraceae > W0P28-013. The sequence goes on from DATFIF010000052.1 coordinate 1,889, forward strand.
CGCGGTATGGAATTTTGGGTTCTTCAAATTTCGTAGCGATTTTTTCATTATTTTCAAGACGCCATTTCAGCGTGCGTAAATGGAATTCGCCTTGACCCGAAACCAGTGTTTGTTTCAACTCTTTTGATTGTTCCACAATCCAAGTTGGGTCTTCCTGACGCATGCGCGTAAGTAACTCGTTGAGTTTTTCTTCATCCGCAGCATTTACAGCTTTGATAGCACGTCGGTATTTTGGATCTGGATATTTGATAGGCTCACAAATCTGACGGCAATCTTTACCGTTGAGTGTGTTGCCAGTTCGTGTTTCTTTTAGTTTCACAGTTGCCCCAATGCTTCCTGCAACCAATTCTTGCACTTTTGTTTTAGTTTGTCCAGAAACCACATATAGTTGACTGATACGTTCTTTAACATCGTGTCGGCTTACATTGGTGAGGTCGTCGCCCTCTTTTATCTTACCCGACATCACTTTAAAATAAGAGACTTCGCCAATATGAGGCTCCACTGTAGTTTTAAAGAAAAATAGGCTTGTGGGAGCAGTCGCGTCAGGCACAATCTCTTTGCCACTCGTGCTGAGCGGTGCAGGCATCTTATTAGGCGTTGGTGCCACTTTATTCAGAAAATTCATGATGCGGTGTACCGCCCAATTTTTCTCGGAAGAAGCAATAAATACAGGATAAATATCTTGATTAATCATTCCTATTTGTATGCCAGCACGCATTTCGTCTTCGGTCAAAGTTCCTTGATCGAAATATTTCTCCATTAATTTTTCGTCGTTTTCGGCAGCGGCTTCTAAAAGAGCTTTGTATAATTCATCAGCCTTTGTTTTTTCGTCAGCAGGGATATCTAAAATTTCAGGGGTTGTAGCACCGTCTTTGTACTTATACATTTTTTGTTTTAGAACATCCACAATACCCGAAAATGCATGACCAATACCGATAGGATATTGTATCGGAATAATTTTGCCTCCGTAAATTTCTTTGAGACTGAGCACCGTATTTTCGTAATCGGCTTTTTCGTGATCCATCTGATTAATGAGGAAACACAATGGTTTTTTTAGGTTTTCGGTATATCGTAATTGATTGATGGTGCCCACTTCGACTCCAGCGGCTGCGTTTATTACCATCAACGCCATATCGGTGACAGTGAGTGCAGAAACTACATTACCAATAAAATCGCCAGAGCCAGGACAGTCGATAAAATTCATCATTTTGTCCTTCCATTCAAAAGATGCCAATGTTGAAAAAACTGAGTATCCATACTCTTTTTCTACTGGAAAATAGTCAGAAACCGTATTCTTTGCATCTATGGTTCCTCTACGTTTTATAACTCCACTCTCGAAAAGCATCGCTTCTACAAGAGTGGTTTTCCCAGAACCAGAACTACCCATCAGCGAGATGTTCTTAATCTCATTAGTTTGAAAGTTTTTCATAACCGATTAAATATTAAGGAATTAATAATTTATAGTAATTTGCAAGAGAAATAACCCCGTTATTCTTCTAAAAACGGTTAGCAATTTAGCGAAATTTCCAGAAAATCGGGTGGTTATATCATAAGTTATAAAACAATGTTTTTAAGCATATTGTTTGAGGCGTTTGTATTCAAAAACAGGCGGAAACTCAACTGAATTTCCGCCTGTTAGCTATCTCAAATAAGTTATTTCATAATTTTGAACACCTGCATCTCATTTCCAACGTTGGCTTGTATGATAAAAATACCTTTTTGCGTTATTGGAATAAAATGCTTGCTCGCTACGTTTCGTGCTTGATAGACGCAAATTCCACTGATATTGTATAGGACGACATGACTATTCTCAGTTAGTCCACTTATGTCGACGCCTTGTGGAGTGGTGAAAATTTGAATTTTGCTACTATTTGTTGTCGATATGGCGTTTGGAATATCCGTTGTGGTCACTTTTATTTCGTTCGAGTAGGGCGATATACCACCATTCATTGGATTAAACCCAGCCACTGAACGAAGACGGTAATAATAATCTGTATTGGCTTCTGTGCCACTTACTTTTCTGGTGGAGAAATCAGCTATTCTATCTTTGCATAAAAAAGTGGTGTCTTCGTGTCCATAAGTAATGCTCACATCATCCACAGACAGATTACCGCTTTTTTTCAAGGCGTACACAAATCGTATAGCTGTAAAATTTTGTTCCATACTGAAGGCGTAACTTGGATAATTCTTAGCAGTTGATCCCGTATTTTTCAAACTGTCGATAGTTACCCAGGCTGTCCCGTTATGGCCATCGACAGCTAAAATGGAGCCTTGTGCGGCTTCTGTTCCTGAGCCGTAGCGATACATGAATGATAAGTTAGTAATTGGGCTGCTATGTGTCGGTGTGGTCAATGTCTCCGCCGCATTTGTAAAGCTGATAGCTGGTGCGCTTTTGCCCAAATACGCAGCACTGGTGTAAGTTCCTGTAGAACCAAAGTTCCAACCAGCTGTTTTGCACGAATCAATATTACTAAATCCTTCTTCGTAAGTTACAATTCCACTTCCGGCTAACTGATAGACGTCGAGTAGGTAATGACGCGCATCTGGAACATCTTCCCATAATGCTTCAAACGAATCGCTAAAAATAATTACGGCGTCGAGTGCTAGCGGTGCTTCTAGCTCTTTTGTTTTGAATCGGATAGAGTTAGCACTGGTTGTTGTAGTTCCCATTGCTTTTATGGAATAGGTGTATTCTGATTCAGGATTTAAACCGTTTAGTTCAAACCAGGTTACAGTACCCACGTCAACATCTTTTTTGAGATAATTTACGCTACTAAAGGTGGTGGTATGACTATTCAGATTGGTGTAAATATCAGCACCTCTATTAGTCCATTCGTCCCAAGAAAATTGGGTAATTGGTCCAGTGATGGTTGTTTTTCGCTGAAGTGTCACATCTTTTCCCCAGTCGCTCGGATTGTCAATTTCACCAAT
>DATFIF010000053.1:0-2570 GCA_035270405.1 Paludibacteraceae bacterium
ATATCTAATCCCAATCCAGCATCCAATCCGATTTGAGATTTTCGAGCTACAACCGTAAGATCTTGCACATTTTCGATTTTTTTATCTGAACCTGCATTAAAACGGAATTTAGGGCCAGCCATAATTCGCAAATTAAACTTTTTAGCATTCACAATCTTAAAACCTAACAAAACAGGCACATCTACAGTACTTAAAAGAACATTATCTGTCCAAATAGCATTGTTTTTATCTGTGAAATTGACTTTTGCAATATTCAAATTGTAATTGGCTTCTGGCTGTACGTAGAACCGACGACCAAAACGAAAAAACAGGCCGAGGTGACCACCATGTGATAAATCATTCTGGATATTAAAATTATCACCAGTATAAGAAAAATTCTTATCAAATCCCAAAGATGTATTATAACCTCCTTTCAGACCAATTGTGACTTGCGCAAATGCTCCTATCGAAAAGATTGCAAGACCTATAATTAATGCTAACTTCTTCATACTAGTTTGTTTTTCTGATCTACTGCAAGCACTGTGCCAAATACGATCAGTTAGTCCCAATTTAATATTACTTTACCACACAATCCACTTTCCATCACATCAAAACCTTGTTGAAACTCATCAACATGAAAACGGTGAGTAATCACAGGAGTTAAGTCAATACCTGAAATCAGCATTTGTTCCATTTGATACCATGTTTCCCACATTTCACGTCCATATATACCTTTAATAGTCAATGCATTGAAAATAATTTCACTCCAATTGACAGTCGTTGAATCTGGTAAAATACCTAATTGTGCAATTTTAGAACCTTTATACATGCTGTCAATCATTTCGCGAAATGCCATGGGCGAACCCGACATTTCCAGTCCAATATCAAATCCACGCATGTGTAATTTTTCAATGGCCTCTTTCACCGTTTCTCCTTTGGCGGGATTGACAACTAACGTAGCCCCCATTTTTTTTGCGATTTCTAAACGATATTCACTGATATCGGTTACCACAATATGACGAGCACCTGCAAAACGACAAATAGCCGTTGCCATAGAACCAATAAGCCCAGCACCAGTAATCAACACATCTTCGCCTATCAATGGAAATGATAATGCCGTATGAGTAGCATTACCAAAAGGATCCATAATAGCTGCCATTTCATCGGAAATACGCGCATCTAGTTTTACCACGTTACTCTCTGGGAGCGATAAATATTCGGCAAATGCGCCGTCACGATTGACACCCACACCCACTGAATTTTCACACACGTGTAATTTGCCACGGCGGCAATTACGACAATGTCCACAAGCAATATGTCCTTCGCCCGTCACGCGGTCACCAATCTGGATGTTACGAACGCCTAAACCAACTTGTGCCACAACACCAACATATTCGTGACCAATAACCATCGGTGTACGAATCGTTTTTTGCGACCATTCGTCCCATTTGTAAATATGCAAATCAGTTCCACAAATAGCCGTTTTTTTAATTTTTATCAAAACATCGTTAATTCCAATTTCGGGAATTGGAACATCTTCCATCCAAATTCCTTTTTCAGGATATTTTTTGACTAATGCTTTCATGATATTGAGTTTAACTGATAATTGGTCATTATGATTAAATCACGTGAAGTTCTTTTCCTATTTTGATAAATGCTTCGATACATCTATCAAGTTGCACTGGTTCGTGTGCAGCCGAAATTTGTACCCTAATACGTGCTTCTCCTTTCGGAACCACAGGAAAATAAAAACCTGTGACGTAAATACCCTCATCTTGTAATTTAGCGGAAAACTCTTGCGACAACTTAGCATCATAAAGCATCACGGCACAAATAGCCGATTGCGTAGGTTTGATATCAAAACCAGCTGCCACCATGTTTTCTCTAAAATAATCGGTGTTGCGATGTAATTTATCTTGTAAATCATTTGTTTTATCAATCATGCCAAACATTTCGATACCTGCTGCCACAACCATCGGCGGTAATGAATTGGAAAACAAATATGGTCGAGAACGTTGACGTAATAAATCGACAATCTCTTTTTTACCCGTCGTAAATCCGCCTACAGCTCCACCAAAGGCTTTACCGAGCGTGCCAGTAATAATTTCAACTTTACCACGTAGGTCGAATAATTCTGTTACACCACGACCTTTTTGACCAACTACACCAGCAGAGTGACTTTCGTCAACCATAACGAGGGCGTTATATTTAGTTGCCAACTGATAAATCTTATCCAATGGGCAAACATTGCCATCCATCGAAAAAACGCCATCCGTAACAATCAATCGGAAACGACAAGCTTGAGCAAGTTTAAGCTGTTCTTCCAATTGCTCCATGTCGGCATTCGCATATCTAAATCGTTGCGCTTTGCACAATCGCACGCCATCAATAATCGAGGCATGATTTAGCGCATCCGAAATAATAGCATCTTCTTCCGTTAAAAGAGGTTCAAACAGACCCGCATTAGCATCGAAACAAGCTGCATACAAAATAGCATCTTCAGTACCAAAATAGTTAGAAATAGCTTTTTCTAAAATTTTATGAAAATCTTGCGTTCCACAAATAAAACGTACTGATGACATGCCATAACC
>DATFIF010000054.1:0-4505 GCA_035270405.1 Paludibacteraceae bacterium
ACCACGTGTTGTACAAAGCATTGCCAAAGCCATTTTGTAAATAGAAATATCACCTTTAGCCACCGTTGCATAACGATTGATGTCGTGATTATCCAAGAAATTCATCACTAAATTAGGATTGGCATAGACAAAATCCTGCGCATAGTGGTTATAAAAACGAATCAGACCTATATCCCACGATTCATTTTCTGTAAAAGCGGTTTCAAACACATCTTTCAGCACAAAATCCATCACACTTTGCAAATGCGAATCAAAGCCATCTTTATTATTGTTGCCCGATTGATAATAGGCTATTTCGGCGGGAATTTTTACCCAACACTCACCCACCACATTCATCTGTTTATATTCGTCGCGAATACGTTGAATAAACCGAGCTGCCGTGCGAATATTGTTATAAGGATACGTATCTACACGCATACCATCAATGTTCGCCAATTCAATCCAATAAATATACACTTGCGACAAATAATCAAACAATAACGGATTTTCCAGATTCAAATCGGGCATATTGGGCGCAAACCAACCTTTTGCCAATCGTGTTTTATCAAAATCGGAAGCGTGCGGATCGGTCCAAGCGGTCATACGGTAATTGGAACCCGTGTACGAATCCCAGCGATTGAACCAATCTTTTGCTGGCACATCTTTGTTCCACCAGTGAGCCGCTCCACAGTGATTTGGCACTACATCAATCAACAATTTCAGCTTATTTTTATGACACTCATCCGATAATCGGCAATAATCTTCTGCTGTTCCAAGACGTGGATCAATTTTATAATAATCGCCACAAGCATAATGATGATAGGAATAATTAGAATCATTATTATCAAAAAATGGCGTTGGCCAAAGCGCAGTACAACCCAAATCGGCAATATAAGGCAACTGATTAATAATTCCTTGAATATCGCCACCATGACGCGCACCTAAATCATTACGATTGACAGTTTGCACATAACCTTTCACATTGTCATTGGCAGGATTTCCATTTGCAAAACGATCGGGCATCAACAGATAAATAGCATCAGCCGAGGTAAAACTAGCTCGGTCGGCAGAACCTTCACGACGCGCTTTGAATTCGTAATTAACAGTCTGTTTTTTACAACCATTTTTAATAACCAAGTTATAACTTCCCGATTCTACGTTTTTAGTATTTACATACACAAACAGAAAATTTGGATTATCTGTTTTTTCAATCCGCGAAATTACTATCGCATCATCCACAAAATGGACTTCGCACTTAGCCACTTCAGGTCCGTGCAACATGATTTGTAATTCTGTATTCGTCATACCCGACCACCACGACAATGGTTCAATGCGATCGACAAGTATGGGTGCTTTAGCAAACGTTGCTAAAGAAATCAACGCCAATAATCCACAGACAATAAATTTCTTCATAAGATTTATATAAACTAACTATTACTCTTTTTGTTCCTTAATGAGCACGGTACAAGCAGCACCTATAAATAAAAAGACACCAGCCAAAACAAGCATATTCACCTGATGTCCACCAACCAAATATAATAAACCGCCACCTGCTAAAGCGGCCGCAATTTGAGGCAAACAAATAGTGCCATTAAACAAACCGAGGTAAGTGCCCATGTGTTTTCCAGAAATATTGTTGGTCAAAATTGTAAACGGCAAAGCCAGCATAGCAGCCCACGCAAAACCAATCAACACGTAAGAAATAAATAATAAATAGGGATCGTGAAAAAAAAGTGTAGAAATAAATCCAACACCACCCAGCGCCAAACTTAACGCATAAATCAATTTTCGATTTTTGAATAGTGGAATCGCCATCGCCCAAAGCACAGAACCCAAAGCTTGTACAGCAAATAACACGCCCACCCAATTCCCTGCTTCTTGATAACCAGCCGAAGCAGTATCAGTCGTATTCCAACACGTGTCAGCAATCGCGCCATTGGTATAAGTCCACATATACATAAAAGCCGCCCAACTAAAAAACTGCACTAAACCGACAGTCCAAAAAACTTTAGGTGCCTTCACCAACAGTTGAAACACATTGGTTTTTGTACTATTTTCAACCTCAGTTATTCCATGAAATTCGGCATACTCTTTCGGTGGCATCTCCTTCACTTTAAGCGTCGTATAGAGTACACACAAAATCAAAATGGCGGCTCCAATATAAAACGAATAGATAACCGAATCAGGCAAAACACCTTCGGCAGCAATATTGCTAATGCCTATGATTGTAAAGATAAAAGGAAGTAAAAAACCCACGATACTACCAGCATTCGACAAAAAACTTTGAATAGAATAGGCCAAACCTTTTTGCTTTTCATTCACCAAGTCGCCCACTAACATTTTGAAAGGCTGCATCGCCATATTGATACTCGTATCAAGCAGCATTAATGAAACCACGCCAAACAACATCGCGGCACCCACAGTCAAACCTAAACTTCCAGCATTGGGCAACAACACCATCACTAAAACCGCCACTAAAGCACCCACAAAAAGATACGGAATACGTCGACCAAAACGGGTCCACGTGTTATCACTCATCACACCAACAATGGGCTGTACTAAAATTCCCATCAACGGTGGTAAAATCCAAAAATAACTCAACGTATGAGGATCAGACCCAAGCGTGGCAAAAATACGACTGATGTTAGCACTTTGCAATGCGTACGCAATTTGAACACCAAAAAATCCAAAACTGATATTCCACAGTTTCAAAAAGCTTAAATCTGGCTTTATTTTCATCGTTTTAAAAGAATTTGACAAATCACTGCCAAAGATAAGTGATTTTTTAACCTAGTCAAACAAATTTCCTAGTTTTTTACAAAAGAGCGAACAGAAGATTAAACCACTTTTCCAATGAAAATAAGGGGATTTAATTGTCGTTATAGAAAATTGTTGTATTTTTGTTGAAACTTTTATATTGACAACACTACTAATCCTATAAATAACACAATTATGTCTGACGAAAGAGTAGAAAAATACATGATTGCAGCCAGCGAAGAGATGGAAGCGTCCATAGTGTATTTAGATGAAGCCCTAGCACACATTCGTGCAGGCAAAGCCAACACACGCATTTTAGATGGTATTCGCATCGAATATTATGGCGGTTTGGTACCACTTGCCAACGTGGCTACCGTTACCACTCCTGACGCAAAAACCATTCAAATTCAAGCGTGGGAAAAATCATTAATTCCAATTATTGAAAAAGCCATTCTTGCCTCTGATGTAGGCATTACACCGATGAACAACGGAGAAGCCATACGTTTATGTATGCCTCCAGTCACCGAAGAACGACGAAAAAAGTTGGTAAAAGTAGCTAGTGCAGCCGTGGAAGAAGCCAAAATAAGTATTCGCAACGCTCGTCGAGAGGCGATTGACAAACTCAAAAAAGAGCTAAAAAATGGACTTCCTGAAGATGTTCAGAAAGATGGCGAAGGCGAAATGCAAAAAATTCACGACCAATTTATCAAAAAAGTAGAAGAGATGCTTGTTGCCAAAGAGAAAGAAATTATGACTGTATAATGTCAAGTCGTAAACGTACGCTGACATTACAAATTCGATAAAAGAATACAGATTCTACAGGTTATCTTACTAACAATCAGTAGAATCTGTTTCTTGCTTAATAGAACAACTATTGTGCCGATTGCACTCACACATACACCAATTTTCAGACGGATACTATTCATAATCATAAGTTTATGGATAGTGACCGCTGTACAGGCACAAACCGACAGCATTTTTGTATCCAAAGACTCACTGAAAGAGGCAAAAAACAGACATTGGGATTCGCTCTTCGATTGGAAATTTATAGCCATTCCAACTGTGGCTTATCAACCAGAAACAAATTGGGCTTTTGGCGTAGCTGGCGCCTATTATTTCAATTTACAACAAGAAAAAACGAGCGATCTTGCTTTTGATATGGCCTATACGCTCAACAAACAGTGGAATGTCAACGTGTCGTCAACGATGTATTTCGGAGGAAATAAACGATGGTTTATGTCCACTAATTTAGGATTTAAACGTTATCCAGATCTATTTTATGGTATTGGTAATCAGAAAAATAGATTACTACAAACTCCGATTCATTATTCGTCTGACATTGTCAATATAACGGCGCAACCGCACTATTACATCACCAATCATTGGAGCGTAGGTGCCAACGTCACGCTGCGTTGGGAAAAACCAACTACAACAGCGAATAGTGATTCTATTAGTACATTTTGTGCCACAACTGGCTTAGATAAACCCTTTTTAATGTTCGGCTTAGGTGGTGTTGTTTCATACGATTCGCGCGATAGACAATTTTATCCCTCACGCGGTATTTTTTTCAAAACGGTTGCTAGTTATTACGAACCATATTTAGGCAGTAGTTATCGTATGGGAAAAATAGCATCTGAATTTCGCCAATTTGTACCTATTTACAAAGATTTAATTTTTGCTTGGCAAGCCTCTACAGAGTGGACTTTGGGTCGTGAAAAACCATTTCAATTACTACCCACATTAGGCGGCATGGATTTATTGCGAGGTGT
>DATFIF010000055.1:0-2724 GCA_035270405.1 Paludibacteraceae bacterium
AGTTTCTGGTATTGCTATGGGACTTATTTCAGAAAAGAAAGGCACAAACTTTGCCGTATTATCTGATATTTTAGGTGACGAAGATCACTTAGGAGATATGGACTTTAAAGTAACCGGAACCAAAGATGGTATCACCGCTACTCAAATGGACATCAAAGTCGATGGCTTGAGTTTTGAAATTCTTGAAAAAGCATTAATGCAAGCTCACGAAGGTCGTATGCATATTTTGGGTAAAATAGCCGAAACACTTACAGAGCCACGTTCCGACTTGAAAGAACACGCTCCACGCATTGTCACCATGATGATTCCAAAAGAATTGATTGGTGCCGTAATTGGGCCTGGTGGAAAAATCATTCAAGGTATTCAAGCTGAATCAGGCGCTACCGTTTCTATCGAAGAAGTTGATGGTGGAGGTCGCATCGAAATTGCTGGAACCAATAAAGCGGCAATCGACTGTGCGATGGACAAAATCAAAGGTATCGTATCGTTACCAGAAATTGGCGAAGTCTATTCTGCAAAAGTAAAATCGATTATGGCTTACGGCGCCTTTGTTGAATTCATGCCTGGTAAAGAAGGATTGTTGCATATTTCAGAAATCGATTGGCAACGTTTCGACAGCATGGAACAAACAGGAATCAAAGAAGGTGACAAAATCGACGTTAAGATTTTGGAAATCGATCAAAAAACCGGTAAATTCAAATTGTCGGCTAAAGTTTTGAAAGATAAACCTGAAGGTTATGCAGAACCAGAACGTCGTCCACGTCCAGAACGCGGAGATAGAGACGATCGTCGTCCTCGTCCAGATCGTGGTGAACGTAAAGATTTTCGCGACCCTGAAAATCGTTCAGGGAACGAATAAATAAGAGACTAAGGCTTAACATAATGTTGAGCCTTAGTTTTACTGCGCCCGTAGTTTAATGGATAAAATGGGGGATTCCGGTTCCTCTGATGGCGGTTCGATTCCGCCCGGGCGTACTTATATGTTAGAAATCAGATATAGCTCATTTAAATTGCCGACATTTTGAAAGCATAAATAAATCAAGCCCCTTTTTTAGGGGCTTGATCGTTCTTAGACAACCGTCATTCAAATCGCTAAATGTTCTCCATTTCGGATAAAGGTCATTTTCTTTTCAGGCAACAAATAGACATCACACGTGGAGATTTAACGTTAATTTTTTACCCATGCCGTTAAAAATAAGCGTTCGATTGGTAAGCGTCACAAAGATACGGCACAAAAAAAAGCGACCTTTTAAGGTCGCTTTTAGATAAAAGATATTAAAAAGCTCTTTCAATTTTTCATATAAGCTACTCTTTTATTTTTTGCACTTGTTCCCAACGGTTTATCTACACTACGTTTTAATGCAGTGCAGTTTTTGTTGTGAATAGTTTTTCATAGAGCTATTGTCCTCTGGTTTTATAAACACCATTTAGTCATGTAACGGAGTTTTATAAACTTGCTAAAGCCAAATTGTAGTTCGGTTCTTCAGTGATTTCGGCTATTTGCTCTGTGTAAATCACTCTACCTTCCGTATTAATAACAACGATGCATCTTGAATGCAAACCTGCTAGTGGTCCATCTACTATTTCTAAACCGTAATCTTTACCAAATTGCCCCTTATTAAAATCTGACAGCATAACTACATTTTCAATTCCTTCTGCTCCACAAAATCTAGCTTGGGCAAATGGCAAATCTCTAGATATACAAAGCACACTTGTATTATTAAGATTGGCAGCTGATTTATTAAAGTTCCGGACTGACGCCGCACATGTTCCTGTGTCAATACTTGGAAAAATGTTTAACACTAAATTCTTTCCTTTAAAATCGTTCAGTGTTTTAATCGTTAAATCGGTAGCTACCAATTTAAAATCTTTAACTAAATTTCCTATTTTTGGTAATGCTCCACTTGTATTTATAGAGCTACCTTTCAATGTGATTTTTGTCATAATACTTGTTTTTAAATTAAATTTATTTTGTTCATTAACCCACCTGATGTTGGAGCAAGCAAAGCGGCTCCAATAATACTATTAATTTTATTTTGTTCCACTTGTCTTGAACTATTTTGAAAAATTCATTTGTTTTTTCATCTTTGGGATTATAGTCAATGCTTATGGTGTAAATGTCCTTAATTTTTTGGTAGAAAAATCGTTCCGACAACCTGATTTTGAATTTGTTGCCATTGCTTAAAATTGCTGTCTTCCAATTGTAAAACCGCTGTTCTCAATTATAAACTTACAGTTCATTGTTTTTTTGTTTCATAGTTGTAATTTACTTTCTAAGTGCGCTAAAAAACAATGTACTGTGACCGCTCTGCCTATTATCAAAAAGCTATAAAAGCCACGCTACAAAATCTCAAAAAATTGCACTGAACCTGCTGTGGCTTTTTTTGCTTTTTGGGCGTTTAATTTAGGCAATATCTATACTTACTTTTTCTTCTTCTCTGTCGTAAATAAGTCAGCCGTATATTTTTCGTACAATTCAAATAAAAATTCAATTCGTTTTGCAGCATTTATAAATGGTTGTGGTCTGTAAGCTAAATCAACAGCTTTGTCTAATTCGTTATGCGCTTTTACCAATGCTGGCGGCATTGTCAATGGGTCACATAAATCGGCTAAAGAACTATTCGGAAATTCGGCTCTAACATCTAATACTTTTTGAGCCTTTTCCTCTATTGTATTGATTTGTTTTTCTGTTGGATTTTCAGGCCAAGGGAAATTATTGTATAC
>DATFIF010000056.1:0-2497 GCA_035270405.1 Paludibacteraceae bacterium
GTGCTGTGAACTACGCGAAATAAGCAGTCATATAAAACGTAACAACGTTTATAACGTAAATAAGGAACAAACATCAGTTTGTTCCTTATTTGTTTTTTGGAATGATATTAGTTTCTTTGTAGTTAAAATCTAAACTACCCCCTAAATCCCCTAAAGGGGACTTAAACAACATAAATGTCAGACAGTAAAGCCCCTTTAGGGGTTTGGGGTAGCTAAAATTACTCTTCGGAGAAGTGTACCAACACACGTCGGTACGAATTGAAGATTTTAGATTTGGAGACAAAACCAACGTATTTTCCTTGATCGTCCACCACTGGTAAGTTCCACGCACCCGTATCTTCAAATACATCCATCACCTTTTCCATCGGCATATTGATATTGATTTTGGCAGGAATAGATATCATTAGTTTCTGAACTGTAAAGCGATCGTAAAGTTCAGGTCTGAACATGATATTACGCACTTCGTCTAATGGCACAATACCGATTAAAACGCCCGTAGAACGTTTTACAACAGGGAAAATATTACGGTTGGAATGAGAAATCACTTTTACCAATTCACCCAAAGTCATTTCAGGATAAACCACTTCCAAATCATTTTCAATCACGTTGTCCATTTTCAGCAACGTCAACACAGCACGATCCTTGTGATGGGTCAGTAATTCACCTTTTTGCGCCAAACGCATCGCGTATAAACTGTGAGGTTCGAAAATAATGATGGTCAAATAAGAGATAACAGACGTAATCATCAAGGTCATAAACAGATCGTAGCCACCTGTCAATTCGGCAATCAGGAATGTACTCGTTAATGGTGCGTGCATCACGCCTGCCATCAAACCTGCCATTCCCGCAAACGCGAAATTTTGATTAGGAATATCAATTCCTATATAATTGAAACCTATAGCCACCACAAAACCTGTGATACAACCTACAAAAAGTGTAGGTGCAAAAATACCACCCGTTCCACCAGCACCATTGGTGGCTGTAGAGGCAAAAATTTTAAAAAATACAATTAAACTCAAGTAGAGAGCAACAGCCCAAACTTCACCCCGATAATCGTACAATAAACTTTGATTGAAAATAGAATCAGAATTGCCTGTGAGTAAAGCTGAAATAACCTCATAACCTTCGCCATAGAGTGGAGGGAAAAAGAAAATCAAAACGCTCAGCATACCACCTCCAACCAAAATTTTCTTGTAAGGTTTTTTGATTTTTTTAAATAAACCTTCTAACCAATTCATACAGCGTGTAAAATACAACGACACCAAACCACAGACAATACCGAGTAAAATAATATAGGGAATTCGTTCCAAAGAAAACGCTTCGTAACTATCGAAACGAAACATCACCTCGTTGCCCATCAAAAAATAGGAAACGGCCGTAGCTGTAACCGATGCAATCAACAAAGGAACAATAGAAGTCATGGTCAAATCGAGCAATAACACTTCCATGGTAAACGCCACGCCTGCAATTGGAGCTTTGAAAATGCCACCAATCGCCCCTGCAGCTCCACAACCCACCAAAAGCATTAACGTTTTTTGATCGAGTTTAAACATACGTCCTAAATTGGAACCAATGGCCGAACCTGTTAAAACAATAGGCGCCTCAGCTCCTACCGATCCACCAAAACCAATAGTAACAGCACTCGCCACAATAGACGACCAGATATTATGTAACTTGATAATGGCTTTGTGTTGCGAAATTGCACGTAAAATCTTAGTAACACCATGGCTAATATCATCTTTCACCACAAAACGTACAAACAGACTCGCTAGAGTAATACCAATGGCTGGAAATGCTAAATACCAATAGTTGACTTCGTCAGCGGCAAAAAGAGAGGTGACAAATTCTTGTATCAAATGAATGGTACTCTTCAAAATAAAAGCAGCCAATCCCGTTCCTACTCCAACCAAAAGGCTAAGAATAAGAATAAAATGTTTCTCTTTGATGTGTTTTTCACGCCACGTAAGCAATCGTGGATACCAATCGTGAGGAATAAACTGCATATGCTAACTAATAATAACGTACAAAAGTATAAAAAATACGCGACTAACAAATTAAATCACGTAAAACAAACATCGAGTCATCGTTCATGACCTTTCAATAATTGCTTACATGTTGGCGTATCATTGACTAATTTGACAGCTTCGTGCAACCATTTATCGTAGCGCATTTGATAAGTGATAACCCCTTTTTGAAAATAATAGCGACGCACAACTTCAGAACCCAAAAAGTTTTCGATATCTTCTCGAAACAGTTGTAAATCACGTACAATATTTGGTTGTAATACTGCACGTAAAGCTTCGAAAGCAGCGGCGCTCTCTTCGGCATAACCTTCTAATTTGGCCATCTCTTGAAACTCCTTCAACATGCCCTCGCTCGCCAATTTATATGTGAATTTACGATTTAAAACATACGTTACAAAATCGGCGTATTGCTCATCCGTAAATTTAAAAATATCAGCAGCAGCGATGGTTTTATGTGTTTGTACAAACTCCGT
>DATFIF010000057.1:0-2341 GCA_035270405.1 Paludibacteraceae bacterium
GTTTTTTCGGGTTTTTTTACCTATTTTTGCTGTTTGATAGGGACTACTTTGTTTGTAGTTGATAATCAGTATAAAAACAGATAAAATAACGTTGTGCTTAAGGATGATAGAGTCCGTTTAATACAGCGTAGTTTATAAAAAAACAGATGAAACTAGCCTGTTTATTAGGTTTTATATCAAGCAATCTATAACTGATAAAAAGAAATTATGAAAAAAATAGTATTAGTTTTCGGTACGCGCCCTGAAGCCATAAAAATGGCACCTTTGGTTTTGGAATTTAAAAAATATCCAAAAGACTTTGAAACGGTCGTATGCGTCACAGGACAGCATCGTGAAATGTTAGATCAAGTATTGACGTTGTTTGATATACAACCCGATTTTGATTTAAACATCATGCAGCCCAATCAGGATTTATATGATATTACAGCTCGTATTTTGTTGGGAATGCGTGATGTATTGAAACAAGCTCAGCCCGATATTGTGTTTGTACATGGCGATACATCGACTTCTACAGCTACGGCTTTAGCAGCATTTTATCAACAAATACCAGTGGCACATGTCGAGGCAGGTTTGCGAACAGGCGATGTTTATAATCCTTTCCCCGAAGAGATGAATCGCTTGATTACTAGTAGAATCGCTACCTATAATTATGCGCCAACCGCTTTGTCAAAACAAAATTTATTAGATGAGAATGTTCCTGAAAACCGAATTATTGTAACAGGAAATACGGTGATTGATGCACTACACTCGGTGATTGAAAAAATCAAAAATGACAAGACGTTATCTCAAACAATTCATACGGAGCTCAAAGAGCTGGGCTACGATACGGATAGATTAAGTGGTAACAAAAAACTGGTGTTAATTACAGGACATCGTCGTGAGAATTTCGGACAAGGATTTTTAGATATTTGTGAAGCGATAAAAAATTTAGCCTTAAAATACCCAGATGTAGATTTTGTCTATCCGATGCATCTCAATCCAAATGTGCGTAAGCCAGTGTTAGATATTTTAGGAGTTAGCAGCGCCAATGTCTTTTTAATCAATCCGTTGCAATACCTCCAATTTGTTTATATGATGGAGAAATCCTACCTCATTTTGACTGATAGTGGTGGTGTTCAAGAAGAAGCTCCAGGCTTAGGAAAACCTGTTTTAGTTATGCGACACACAACGGAACGCCCTGAAGCAGTTGAAGCAGGTACTGTTTTGTTGGTTGGAACTGATCGACACAAAATCGAAAAAGGCGTAACCGATTTGATGGAAGACAAAATAATGTACGACAGAATGTCGAAAGCTACCAATCCGTATGGCGATGGATTGGCTTCACAGCGAATTATTAATAGTTTAAAGTAGCAAACAATGATTCCGAAAATTATCCATTATTGTTGGTTTGGTCGAGGCAAAATGCCTGAATTGGCAGTGAAATGTATCGAATCGTGGAAGAAACACTTGC
Source organism: Paludibacteraceae bacterium (assembly GCA_035270405.1). Lineage (GTDB taxonomy): Bacteria > Bacteroidota > Bacteroidia > Bacteroidales > Paludibacteraceae > W0P28-013. The sequence goes on from DATFIF010000057.1 coordinate 1,451, forward strand.
CAGAATACCAATACATTTTATGGAATGAAGATAATTTTGATATAACGTCCGTTCCTTACGTAAAAGAAGCGTATGAAGCACGTAAATTTGCTTTTGTCACTGATTATGTACGTTTGTATGCGCTCTATAATTTTGGAGGTGTGTATATGGATACGGATGTGGAAGTGTTAAAACCTTTGAATCGTTTTTTAGATTTACCGGCTTTCTCCGGATTTGAGAGTGATAAAGAGATTCCTACAGGCATCATGGCGAGCGAAAAGCATGGTGAGTGGGCGCAGGAAATGTTGACGTATTACGGAGACGATCGTCATTTTTTATTACCTGACGGTACGTTAGATATGACTACCAATGTTGCAATTATTGGTGGTATGATGCAAAAAAACGGTTTTATCATGAAAAATGGTTATCAACTCTATAAAGATGGTATCATGCACCTATTTCCTAAAGACTATTTCTGCCCTAAAGGCCGCACAGGTATCGTGACATTAACCGAGAATAGCCATTGTATTCACCATTTTAATGGGTCGTGGAATACGCCAGCTCAAAAACGTAAAAAATGGTTTTTTCAACATATTTTAGGTGTACGTTTTACGACATTCTTAGTCACATGTAAACGTAACGTGTTAGGTAAAAAACGTGCTAATTTATAATGCTTAATTACTTTCCTAAATATATTGCTAATAAAGCTATCGTTTGGTACGTGATAGCATTAGTCACGGTTTCTGTCCTATTTTTTAGTCAGATTTTGCCATTTTTATGGATGGTGTTTGGCTTGGTCGAAGTTGGTGGATTTTTCTATTTTAGCAGTTTGTTGACACGGAAATGGGCTCATTATTCGCCTAAGCGATTTGAAAAAAAAATCTTTTCAACTGCCCTGATTATTAGAATCGT
>DATFIF010000058.1:0-4402 GCA_035270405.1 Paludibacteraceae bacterium
AAATAAATCGTCAAAATGAGCTTGTAAACGATTGTTGAAATTATCAATATTTGCCAAAACGGCCTCTTCTAATAGCGTTGGTACGTCAGCACTGAACGAAGGCGCACTTGTTCCTGACGCTCCACCAATACTTTTGTTGGTGTACGGATCTTTGGCTTCCATAATGTAAGTGAGCGTGTTTTTAGGTCCTTGTGTACTTACCGACCATGATAAATCAACCACAATATCAGCTTTTGCCGTACGACGTAAGCGATCAACAGGATTTTCGGCAAGCGATGCGCCTGAAGTCTTGCTGCTAGTCATATTATCTTCAGCCGTACTTTGGGTAATTGATTTTATGGTTTGTTCTAAATCCTTCAACGGGAAACCTCGCTCTGCCATCAACGAATTGATTTTAGAAATCACCAATTTGAGTTCCATGTCATTTTGCAAAGCTGCCAAATAATCTGGAATTACAACTGTTGTGCCTTGGTTGTCGTACGTTTGCACATACTCATTCAAATTACACCACACATCACTTGGTACAACCATAATGGATGGTTTTTTGGCTTGCGAAAAAGCCATAACTGCGAACAAAACGCAGGTTATAGTTACAATTGTCCTTTTCATGCTACTAGTTATTTAGTTTTAAAATATTATCGTCAATGAGTTTTTGTTTCAATTTAGCACGCCACACACACACGGTCGTTTCACTAGTTGTTTGGGTGTTTGTACGATCGTAACGCGTCGTAAAAACACGTTTTTCTTTGATAGAACTAAACTTAGTATAAGCTCCATGATCAGCAAAAAAGGCATTGAAATAATCTTCGTATTTCTCTTTTGCATTCACTTCAAGTAACAACGGTTTCAGCGCCTGTAAATTACCAGAGGCTGGTTGTACACCAGTGAAAACAATGTCATAAACGGCCTGTTTGTGCGCTTGAACATACGCATCAGCGGCATTACGAGCACGCCCCCACGAACGCAATGTATAAGAACCATCTAATTCAGTACCGATAAGCATCGTTTTGTAATCGTAATAAGTTTGCGATTTTTGCGATCCACAGCTAGCAATTAACAGCGTTATTGCAGCTAAAAATAGTAGTTTTTTTAGTTTCATAATCGTAAGATTTTAAAATCCAGAACCTAATGATTTAATAACACCTGAAGCTTCTAAGGCTCTGCGTAAATCGTCTTTAGCCACAGATACAACAACACCAACTTTGTATTCTTTACCCATTTTGACGATTTCTTGAGTACCTTCAGTGAGCGTTACATATTTCAGATACTCACCACCATCTTTGAAAAACTCTTTGAAATAAGCTTCTTTTTCATATTCCACGCCTGCATCTTTAGCCAATGGACGCTGTGCTACACAACCCGGTTTTCCGACATAACCTTTGAAAATAATACCGTGTACCGCGTTCTTTTTAGATTGCTCGGCTGCAACATTCACTTTTTTAGAATAACTCCAAACTTTTACCAGATAAAACCCTTGAGTGCCATTACCGGCACAATCTAGTTCGTAACGAAAGCTAGTAGTCTCTTTGTTGGCTTTTGATTTTGAGCCACCAAAGACAACAAAAACTGATAAAACAGACAAAATTAAAACACTGACAGTTTTTTTCATAGTCGATGAGTATTAAAATTAAACATTCATTTCAAATTAACAGATTACAACGAATCCTAGCTACAAATTACGATATAATGTTTGGTTTGTGCAAGAAAAATTCAAAAAAAGAATCGATAGATAGTAAAAATAAATAATGAGTACCAGTTTGTCTGGGCAAGAAAGGCCACACGTGATTTGCAGTGATTTAAAATATTAACTCTTATCTCGTTGCCCCCAAATTTCACTTCGATGCAAGGCAAAATGGAGTAGATACAAAACTATTTATTCAAAATATAACCAATTATGTTTTTTGCGAGATGCTTTCTGTTGTTTTTTCTGTTCCTTTTCTTGCTTTTCTATTATTTTCTGATCTTTTGTTTTGTAATCAAAATAGAGTTTCCATGAAAAAGTTGGAATAATGGGGAAAAAACTGGTTTGATATAATTTAAGTGTTCGATCGGTCAACGGAAAATCATACCTGTTCGGATTTTTGGTAGCATAAAAACAGTCATAAGCATTTTGACGGCTATAGAGATTATACACCGAAAACGACCATTGCGCACGTCTGCCTTGCTTTGTTTGGTAGTCGTAAGTAGCTCCAATGTCTAAACGGTGATAAACAGGCATACGTGCCGAGTTTTTAGCTCCGTATACAAGTGCTTCTTCCATTACGGGCAGATTATTTTCGTCTATTTGGTTGAACGATGGTGTATAAATGCGCCCAATGGCTGGTGTAAATGGTAACCCTGTAGAGAAAACCCACAATGCATTAACATTCCAATGGCTGCCAATTTTACGGTTCACACAAAGCGAAATAGAATGCGGTCTGTTGTACTCAAATTGGTACGGTTTTCCTTGGTTAATAGTTGAAAATTGACGTGTACTTTCGCTCCACGTATAGCTGGCAAAACCTGTCCACAGACCTTTTTCTTTCTTGATAGTCAATTCCGCACCATAGGCAGTTCCTATTCCGTTGGTCTCTATTTTGTCGGCCACGTTAGCAACATCTGCCAATTTGGTGTAACCATCTTTCAAGGCCACTTGGTTTTTCATCTCTTTGTAATAACCATCTAGCTGCACACTAAACATACGGTTGTGAAAGTAACCTACCCAACCGCCCGAAATCTGTTGTGATACTTGCGGTGGTGCTTTTTGCAATGCAGGAAACCAAACTTCTTCATTCAAAATAACACCTTTAGTAAACAGTAGATGTGAACTTTGGCTCACTATCATATAACCCAGGTTGAACGACTGATTTTGAGTGGGATTATACTGCAAACTGACGCGTGGTTCGGGTTGAAAAAAGTGCGTGCCACTATTGACATAATCTACCAAACGCACCGAAGGCTGGAACAGCACTTTTGGCCCCAGATTAATTTTATTCTCCCAATAAAGTGCCATTTCTAAAGAACGATAAATGTGCCTATCAGCCTGCTTAGTAGCCTCAGAATAATAGGTGTAATTCGGTTCAAAAGCCAAATAGGAAAATTGCGACCCAACCTCCATTTTCCACCACGTGAGCGGCAAAAATTTCCAAGCCGAACGCCATGACGCATCCTCTACGGTACTTTGGTTTTTATTCAGTATGGAATATTTTGTACCATTTTCCACATTGGAATAACGGGTCATGTCGCGCAATCGATAACGAGTGTACGAGAGCGTATTTTCGGCAAAAAGGCGAGACGAAAAGGTGTGATTCCAACGACCAGAAACTAACGTATTGCCCCAAATAGTTTGTGCAAAATTCTTTTCATAAGGATGATTTTCTTCCTTTTTCATCCAAAAACTAATATAATCATCGCCCTGATAGACGTTGAAACTCAAACTATTGTTGGCATTGGGCTTGTAGGTCACTTTCGCATTAATATCATGAAAACCATAACCTACCACGGTACTATTTTCTTGAATGATTCCTGACGCACCTGCCATTAATAATTCTGAAAATGTTTTACGAGCCGTTACAATATAACTCAGTTTTTTATTTTTAGAAAGCGGACCTTCGAAGGTAAACGAGGCATCGGTAAGACCCATACTAAACGAGCCTTTATGTGCCGAAACATCGCCTTCGCGTTGCGTTAAATCTACAATTCCTGATAATTTACCGCCATAACGCGCGGGGAAATTTCCTTTATAAAGGTCGATGGAGTTAATCATATCAGGATTAAATACCGACATAAATCCGCCTAAATGGTTGACATAAATAAGTGGCACGTTGTCTATCAAATACTGATTTTGACCTGGATCGCCTCCACGCACCATCATTAGGCTGGAACCTTCTTGTGCACCTTGCACGCCAGCCATAAGCTGTAGACTCTTGATAACATCGGGTTTACCACCCAAAGTGGGTAATTGCTCTAGTTGTGTTTTATTAAGCGACACGACATCGAATCGTGATACGCGCGTGGCAGTCACTTCTACTTCGTTAAGCTCTGTAGCCAACCCCAGATTGATGTGTAACAAGGTATCCGCATCGGTGGACAAGGCAATTTGCTGTGTGGCATAACCAACGTACGAAATTTCTATAGTACTAGCTGTGGGCATTTTAAGTGTAAAGTAACCACGATTATCGGTGGTAGTACCTGTTTGAGCCACATCGCACCACACATTGGCACCAATGAGCACCTCTTGGGTTTGTGCATCTTTGACAAAACCTGCTATACGAGCTGCCTGACAATCGATTACGGAAAGTAGTAGAATAATAAGAAACGAAAAATGATACTTATGATGCATGGTATGTAATTAACGACTGGCGATTATAAAACTGGTGGCAAAACTCACAAAAACTCCATTCATATCGTAACGATCTGCGTA
>DATFIF010000059.1:0-3061 GCA_035270405.1 Paludibacteraceae bacterium
GTTAGAAGAGGCTTCGCCCCAAGTAACAGCCCATTGAACAAATCGCGTGAATGGATAAAACAGAATGAGCAACCAGACAACTCCAAAAACATTAAATAATGTGTGAGAAAGCGCTGCTCGTCTCGCATTGGTATTGGCTGGTATCGCTGCAATGTTGGCTGTAATGGTCGTACCAATATTTTCGCCCATTACCATGGCAGCACCTATTTCAAAGCTAATCCATCCTTGGCTGAGCATCACCAAAGTGATGGCCATTGTAGCACTCGACGATTGCAAAATAATGGTGAGAATAGAACCCACAAATAAGAATAAAAATATGGAGCCAAATCCCATGTTGCTGTACTGTGCTAAAAACTCGAGTACTTCAGGATTTGAATTAATATCGGGTACGCTATTTTTCAAATATTCTAAACCAATAAAGAGAAGTGAAAAACCTACCATCAGTTGACCGATAGATTTTCGTTTATCTTTTTTTGAAAATAAGAAAGGAATGGAAATACCAATTAATGGGATAGCAATGGTGATAATACTAAACTTGAAACCCACTAACGAGACCAACCAAGCAGTAACCGTGGTTCCAATATTGGCACCCATAATGACTGTGATTGACTCTGCAAGTGATAACAATCCAGCATTTACAAAACTCACCACCATAACTGTCGTAGCGCTCGACGACTGAATGATGGAAGTGATGGCTACGCCAGTTAACACTCCCATCACACGATTTTTAGTCATGCTTGCCAAAATGGTTCGCATTTTGTCGCCAGCCACTTTTTGTAAGGCCTCACTCATCATGGTCATTCCAAAGAGGAATAAGCCTAATGACCCACACGTGTTTAGAAAATCTAAAAATGAAAAACTCATAAGTTAGTTTATTGAATGAATCACAGCTTACAATTTGGTACCGGTTACTTTCAAAAGTTCTTCTATTTCTGCGGACGTTAATGCAATCACATCTGATAAGGGTTCAAAATCGTAGGGAATAAACGTAAACACTTGACAACGTGCGAATGTTTTATCTGCAGAAGTGATGAACTCCACTTTTACGCTACTTTCATTGGTAGTTATTAGTTTTTGTAGATGTGACCAGTTTTTTGCTTGAATGGTACTGATTGTTTCTTGTCCTTTACCAGAAGTGCAGAAGAAAAAACCTCCACGTAATGGACTCTGAGTTGGTTTGTATGTGTAAGTTTTTTTACCAAAGAAAAGTTGTATGAAACCAACAGTGATACATGTTGCAGGAATTAAGCTCCATATAATTGGGAGGGAATCTGTGCCAGATAATGGAATGGTTATCATAGCAACAACAGAAGCGATACCAATAATTAAGAAGGTGATTCCAGAGATGATAGACTTTTTGTTTTTGCCAATTGAGATATTGTGTTCTTCTCCAACGAATAAATTTGGAGCTATAAATGAATGTGTCATAATGTAAAAATTTAGTTTATTTAGATAAATACGAATTAAAGCCATCACAGAAATTGTGATGGTGAATAAAAGCGGATAACAGATCTAAATTCTAAATTAAAATACGGCGTAGCGCAAAGACGTAGTAGTGCGCTTGCACGAGGTCATTGGAAGTAAAATCGACGTCACAGCGAATGTTCCATTGCGCTTTATGGAGTGAGTGATTGTATTTTATAAGTACGGAGTAGGGTAAAAAGGAGTTCCCAAACGAGGGATTTCCCGATAAAGTGGAGGAGGCTATTGGCGGACATTGAATGGAATTAGCCGCTAAAATGGACCGAAAATCGGTAGTCGATTCTGGTTTAGAAAAGTAACAAGACGAAACCTCTGTATTGGTGTTAGGTGCCACTTCCAACACATCAGACACAGATGACGTTCCGTGTGCGGTTAGTAGTAAACAACTTATGACAATAATGAAAGAGAGTATCTTTTTCATAAATTTCCCAACACTTTTGTGTATGTGTTTGCTGGCGACTCCTATCGTTTGAGGTGAAATCAACTCACCAATACGCTCACAAAGTTCGTATATTTTTTTCAATAACCAACTATGTTACACGAAATTATTTTTAGGTTCGTGAATCCTTATTTTTGAGCGGGTTTTAACCATTTATCGAGCCAATTGAAGAAGGTGCGTTGCCACAGAATACCATTTTGAGGTTGCAAAACCCAGTGGTTTTCATCAGGGAAAATGAGCAATTCGGCAGGTACACCTTTCAATTTGGCGGCGTTGAAGGCAGCCATGCCTTGTGAGGCCAAAATACGATAATCTTTCTCGCCATGAATACATAAAATGGGTGTATCCCATTTGTCGACAAATAAGTGAGGCGACGAAGCGTATGTTTTTTGAGCCACTTTATTCGTTTTGTCCCAATATGGACCGCCTAAATCGCGATTGACAAACCACATTTCTTCGGTTTCTAAATATTGTTGTTCGAGGTTGAACATACCATCGTGTGCAATGAACGCTTTGAAACGTCCTTGATGATTACCAGCCATCCAATATACGGAATAACCGCCAAAGCTTGCACCTACGCATCCTAAATGGTCTTTATCTACAAATGGTTCTTTGGCTACAGCATCGATGGCAGAAAAATAATCGAGCATACATTGACCAGCATAATCGCCACTGATTTGTTCCAACCATTCCTGACCAAAACCATATAATCCACGGCGATTTGGTGCTACAATGATATAATCATTCGCTGCCATTATTTGGAAATTCCAGCGGTAACTCCAAAACTGACTTACAGGGCTTTGTGGGCCGCCTTGACAGTAGAGCAGTGTTGGATATTTTTTGTTTGGGTCAAAATGTGGGGGATATATCACCCACACGAGCACTTGTTTGTTGTCCGTAGTGGTAATCCAACGTTCTTCTACGCGTCCCATTTCCAATTGATCTAACAAGGCTTTGTTTTCGAATGACAATTGGGTTTGTGCGCCTGTGATTTCGTCAATACGGTAAATGTCGTTAGGTGCGCTCATACTGTGACGCACCGCAAATAAGCCATTTTCGGTTACAGTCAGCGCTTCGTAGTCATGGTTGCCTTCGGTTACTTTTGTAAAAGTCTGTGTCGCTATATCAGCTTTGTATAGT
>DATFIF010000060.1:0-10121 GCA_035270405.1 Paludibacteraceae bacterium
TATACACAAGCAGGTAAAATAGTGGTAGAAAACGTCCAAAACTTACCAGTGACTATTTATGATGTAACTGGTCGCTTAGTCACAAGTGGTTCATCTGTGATTCATGAGTTCACAGTTCCACACGCTGGCGTTTATATCGTCACTGTAGGCACTCAAACTATGAAAGTAGTTGTTCCGTAAACAGTAACTGCTTATACCTTAAAAGCGATCTTAATAGGTCGCTTTTTTTATATCTTTCACTTAGACAAAAAAATAGTTAGAATGAATCTAACTATTTAATTTCCTTTGTGGAGATTAGGGGAATCGAACCCCTGACCTTTTGACTGCCAGTCAAACGCTCTAGCCAACTGAGCTAAACCCCCAAAGTGAGTGCAAAGGTAACTAAAAAATTAAATGTAACAAAGGATGGTTTAAAAATGTTGAGAAAACGAGAAAGTCATTTGTGTTTACAGCTTACAATTGTGTATCTTTGCACATCTAATTGCCTTTTCTATGACTTTTGCTGATATTATCTTGCCATTTCCCCTTGCACAAACTTACACGTATGCCGTTCCTGATGAGTGGCGCGATAGGTTATTGGTGGGCATGCGTGTGATAGTGCCTTTCGGTGCACGGCGTTTTTACACGGGTATTGTTATGGATATTCACGAACGTGTACCAGAAGTGTCGTTGGTAAAAGAAATTTCCGCATTGATTGATGATAAACCTATTTTACGTGCTGTACAACTGCGTTTTTGGCAATGGATTTCGGCGTATTATCGTGCTTTTTTAGGCGATGTGTATAAAGCGGCATTACCATCAGGTTTGAAGCTGGAAAGTGAAACGATGGTAGAATTACATGTTTCTCTTTTGGAAACTGACCAGTTATCTACTCATGAAAAACGTGTCTGTGAATTGCTCGCGGATAAAAAACCTCACGCCATAGCTGAACTAAATAAATCACTAGAGATTAAAGACTCTTTTCCAACGGTAAAGCGCTTGTTGGCCGGTGGCTTTGTGCATTTGACAGAGGAAGTACAACAAATATATCGTCCTAAAACGGAGGCGATGATTATTTTGTCGTCAATTTATGATACGCCTGAAGCTCGTGAAACGGTTTTTGGTGACTTAAAACGTTCTGCCAAACAGCAATTTTTACTGAAAACCTATTTGGCTTGGTCGGGAGAGACGGCACAAGCTATTGCACGTAAAAAATTACTTGAAATGGCTCAATGTTCATCGGCAGTTTGTCAAGCATTGGTCGAAAAAGGAGTTTTTGAACTACAACTGCAATCGGTTTCACGATTGCTAGTAGATGAGCAGCCACAATCGTTTATGAAGCCGCTGACGGCTGACCAAATCTACGCTTATGATGAAATTCGTATGCAATTTGAAGACAAACAGACGGTTTTATTGCACGGCGTAACGGCAAGTGGAAAAACAGAAATTTATATTCATTTAATCGCTGAAGCGCTCAAACGTGGTGAACAAGTCTTATATTTAGTTCCCGAAATTGCTTTGACTACCCAATTGACAGAACGGTTACGATATGTTTTTGGTGATAAATTAGGCGTTTATCATTCACGTTTTTCAGATGCTGAGCGTGTCGAAATTTGGAATAATTTGCTCAATGGTGAAGGTTATCAAGTGATTATAGGTGCGCGTTCAGCGCTGTTTTTACCTTTCGATACATTAGGATTGGTCATTGTCGACGAGGAACATGATGCGTCGTACAAACAAACTGATCCTGCACCACGCTATCATGCACGCAATGCAGCAGCCGTTTTAGCATCGTTACATGGTGCTAAAACACTCTTGGGAAGCGCTACTCCTGCTGTTGAAAGTTATAGCAATGCCTTGACTGGAAAATTTGGTTTAGTCGAACTCAACAAACGTTTTTCAGACATCGAAAATCCTCAAATTATCTCTGTAGATTTATTGGAAGCGTATCGTAAAAAGCAGATGACAGGACATTTATCCGACCTATTAGTCGACAAAATTAGAGAAACGCTTGCTGCCGGCAATCAAGTTATTTTATTCCAAAATCGTCGGGGCTTTGCACCTTATGTAGAGTGTAAGCAGTGCGGTTGGGTTCCGCGTTGTAACCATTGCGATGTGAGTTTAACTTATCACAAAGCATTCAACAAGCTGACGTGTCACTATTGTGGCTACACCGAACCATTGCCAACTTTATGTCCCGATTGTCACCAAGAAACGATTAAAATGCATGGATTTGGTACCGAACAGATTGAAAAAGAGGTGTCTGAGCTTTTCCCTGAGAGGCGTGTGGCTCGTATGGATTTAGATACGACACGAAGCAAAAAGTCATTCACTCAAATTATCGGAGATTTTGAAAATCGATCGATTGATATTTTGATAGGAACACAGATGATTACCAAAGGATTGGATTTTGAATTTGTGGGTTTGGTAGGCATTTTAAATGCGGATAATTTATTGAATTACCCCGATTTTAGAGCGCACGAACGCGCATTTCAGATGCTGTTGCAAGTGAGCGGACGTGCTGGTCGTCAACATAAACAGGGATTGGTGGTTTTGCAAACATCGTCACCACAGCACGCCGTTATTCAGCAGGTGTTAATGGGCGATTATCGGGCATTTTTCGATAAAGAAATGACTGAACGCCAACTGTTTAACTATCCACCGTATTGTAGGTTGATTCAAATTGTGCTGAAACATCGTGATGGAGCAGTGTTGACAAAAGCTGCTTATCAGTTAGCACGTTCGTTGTGCGACACCTTTGGAAATAGGGTTTTAGGTCCAGACAATCCAGCTGTCGGAAGAATTCAAAATTTGTATATCAAACATATTTTGTTAAAAATAGAAGTAGCTATTTCGCCCGAACAGAGCAAAGAAACCATTGATAAATTGGTGACTGAATTAACTCAAAAAGATGAATTTAAGTCACTCCGAGTGACGTTAGATGTCGATCCGATGTAATGATAGTGGATAGATTCACATCTTTTTTCAAAAAAAGGTACAAGTATTATATTTTTTCCGTATCTTTGCATCCGAATTAAACAGGCGGCATTGGCGTAATTGGTAGCCGCGCCAGACTTAGGATCTGGTGACGAGAGTCGTGGGGGTTCGAGTCCCTTATGCCGCACTAAAATGCTTGAAGCGTTGAGAATTAATTTTGAATATTGATTTTCAGCGCTTTTTGGCAAACTAAAAATCGAATTATGGCTTCACAAGAAGATGTGTTTAAAAAACTGGTGGCTCACAGCAAGGAATACGGATTTGTGTTCCCTTCAAGCGAAATTTATGATGGACTTGGAGCCGTGTATGATTATGGCCAAAACGGTGTAGAACTCAAAAATAACATCAAAAAATATTGGTGGGATAGCATGGTTCTCTTGAATGAAAATGTAGTAGGCATTGATACCGCTATTTTTATGCATCCTACTATTTGGAAAGCTTCAGGTCACGTAGATGCGTTCAACGATCCGTTGCTTGACAATAAAGATAGCAAAAAACGCTACCGTGCCGATGTGCTCATCGAAGATCAATTGGCGAAGTACGATGATAAAATCAGTAAAGAGGTAGAAAAAGCAGCCAAGAAATTTGGCGAAACATTTGATGCCGAACTTTATAAAACCACCAATCCACGCGTGGTGGAATATGCTGCTAAACGTACAGCTCTTCACACACGTTTTGCTAAAGCGTTGAATGATAGCAATCTTGACGAACTTAAGCAGATAATTATCGATGAAGAAATTGTATGTCCAGTAAGTGGGACCAGAAATTGGACCGATGTACGTCAATTCAACTTGATGTTTTCTACCGAAATGGGTTCAACCTCTGAAGGTGCTTTGAAACTTTATTTACGTCCTGAAACGGCACAAGGTATTTTTGTAAATTACCTCAACGTGCAAAAAACAGGTCGTATGAAAATTCCGTTTGGAATTGCTCAAATTGGTAAAGCGTTCCGCAACGAAATCGTAGCTCGTCAATTCATTTTCCGCATGCGCGAATTTGAACAGATGGAGATGCAATTTTTTGTACGTCCGGGCGAAGAGATGAAATGGTTTGAACATTGGAAATCGTTCCGTTTGAAATGGCATACCGCTCTCGGATTGGGCGATCAAAAATACCGTTTTCACGATCACGATAAATTAGCGCACTATGCGAATGCGGCTACTGACATCGAATTTGAAATGCCCTTCGGATTCAAAGAAGTGGAAGGAATTCACTCGCGTACCGATTTTGATTTAAGTCAACACGAAAAATTTTCAGGAAAAAATATCAAATATTTCGACCCAGAAACGAATCAATCATACACACCATTTGTGGTTGAAACCTCTATTGGTCTCGATCGGATGTTCTTGTCGATTATGTCGGCTGCTTATTGCGAAGAAACGCTCGAAAATGGCGAAACTCGTGTGGTTATGAAATTCCCTCAAGCATTAGCTCCTATCAAAGCGTGTATCATGCCATTGATTAAAAAAGATGGATTACCAGAAAAGGCACGCGAAATAATGAATGATTTGAAATTTGATTTCAAATGTGCCTACGACGAAAAAGATTCCATTGGAAAACGTTACCGACGTCAAGATGCGATTGGAACTCCGTTTTGTATCACCGTCGATCACGAAACATTAACTGATAATTGTGTAACGGTTAGATACCGAGATACCATGTTGCAAGAACGTGTTTCAATTGATTCACTTCGCCACTTAATAGGGGATGCTGTTAACATGAAAAACTTATTAAAAAAAATTACAAATTAAATTTTTAGAGCTATTGATTTTTTATCAATGGCTCTTTTTTTGCATTAGAATAAATAAACTCCTAAATTATATCGTTATGAAAATGACAGTAAACCATTTATCGCAAAATAATTCATTGCTCAATCAATTTTTAAAAGAAATTCGTTCGGTCGATATTCAAAAAGATTCGATGCGTTTTCGTCGTAATATTGAACGTATTGGCGAAGTGATGGCGTATGAAATTAGTAAATCGCTTTCGTACCAATTGGAAGAGATAAAAACACCACTTGGAGTGGCGCCTACATCTGTGAGTTCTGAGAAATTAGTGGTTGCTTCTATATTACGTGCAGGTCTTCCATTTCACAACGGGATGCTCAATTATTTAGATAAAGCCGAAAATGCTTTTGTGTCGGCTTATCGTCAATTTACGGATGAAGCGCACGAAAACTTTGATGTGCACGTTGAATATATTGCATCGCCCGATTTGTCAGGTAAAACTCTGTTGTTGTGCGATCCAATGTTGGCAACAGGTGGTTCTATGGAGTTATCGTATGAAGCGCTTAAATGCAAAGGCGTTCCTGAACATATTCACATTGTTTGTATCATTGCCAGTCAACGTGCTATCGACCATATTATTAGTATTTTCCCTGCTGAAAAAACCACAGTTTGGGTGGCTGCGATTGATCCTGTGTTGAACGAACATTCATACATCGTTCCCGGACTAGGCGACGCGGGCGATTTGGCTTACGGTCATAAATTGTAATAATCTCACGAAGATAAAAAAAGCGAGAAAAGACAACTCTTTTCTCGCTTTTTTAGTAAATAATAAATTGTTTTTTTTATTTCTTATGCTTGAGTAAAACGGTTTCAAAAACCTCTATGAGCGTTTCCTTCGGTAATGCTCCTTGTGCAATTTGTGGATTTTCGCCCATCGGACAAAATAGGAGTGTCGGAATACTACGAACACCAAAAGCTGCAGCTAAAGCAGGCTCTTTTTCAGTGTCTACTTTATAGATATCAATTCGTCCAGCATATTCTTTTGAAAGTTCTTCCAAAATTGGAGCTAAACGTTTACAAGGACCACACCACGTGGTGTAAAAATCAATCATACAAGGTCGTTGCCCTAAATAAACCCAACTGCTCGGATTGGTTTCGTAATTGGCTACTTTTTTAAGAAATTCTGCCTTGGTTAAGGATTGCGTTTGCGCAGTACCAAAAGTAGTGAAGAGTGATACAGCGAGTATAGAAATGGTGAATTTTAGTTTCATAATCTGTTTTGGGATGAGGTTTTTTTCATCAATGATACATCTCAATCGTTATAGTCAATATAGTGATAAACTGATTTGTTTGCAAAGATATTAAAAGTTTGAAATAGACCATCCTATTTTTGTTGATATATTCCTCTTTTAGAACACAATTCTTGCCCTAGTTTTTTTCTACAGTCGAAAAAATAGTGTAAATTCGCAGACTATTTAGAAATTCTTTATTATCACTTATGAATCAGATAGAACAGTTATATCGCACTTATGCAGACGAAGAGCCTCGAAAAATCGAGGTCATTCCACTTTCTGGAAGTAATCGTCGCTACTACCGTATATACGGCACAAATGGTACATATATAGCTGTAGAAGGAACCTCTATTCCTGAAAATAGAGCTTTTATTCAATTGGCCGAACATTTTTTAAGTAAAGGATTACCGGTGCCAAAAGTTTTGAGTTTTTCGCACGATTATAGTTGTTATTTACAGGAAGATTTGGGCAGTCAATCGTTATTTGATATGGTATCAAGCAGTCAATCGTCTGACGAAGTCACAAATTTGTTGCATAAAACGATGAAGTTGTTGCCAGATATTCAATATCGTGGCGCTGAAGGATTGGATTATTCAATGTGTTATCCGCAGCCCGAATTCGACCAACAAATGGTGCTGTTTGATTTGAATTATTTCAAATATTGCTTTCTTAAAGCGACAGGTTTAGAGTTTGATGAATGGCGTTTAGAAGCTGATTTCTTCAAGATGTCTGACGTTTTAATGCAGCAGATGTCAGATACGTTTTTATACCGCGATTTTCAAGCACGTAATGTGATGGTGAAAGAGGGGAAACCCTATTTAATTGATTTTCAAGGCGGTCGCAAAGGTCCTATTTACTATGATGTGGCGTCGTTTTTATGGCAAGCCAAAGCCAATTATTCATTTGATTTGCGTCAGGAGCTTTTGGAGTCGTACTTAACTGCTTTACAGAAATATCAGTCTATTTCTAAAGAAATTTTTGGTGAGAATTTACGTCATTTTGTGCTTTTCAGAACACTTCAAGTTCTGGGAGCCTATGGTTTTAGAGGTTATTTTGAAAAAAAACAACATTTCTTGCAAAGTGTGCCATTCGCTATTGCTAATTTGCGTGAACTTTTACAAGAGTCGTTTGTTGAATATCCTTATTTGACGGAATTACTCCATAAAATGGTCTCTTTACCAAAATTTCAACCGAAAAAACCACAAGCGACAGGACGATTATTGGTGCGCATTGTGAGTTTTTCATACAAAAAAGGTATTCCCGAAGATGAGTCTGGTAATGGTGGTGGCTATGTATTCGATTGCCGTTCAACGAACAATCCGGGACGGTACGAGCCGTATAAAAAATTGACAGGATTGGATGAACCAGTGATTCAATTTTTAGAAAAAGATGGCGAAATCACGGCGTTTTTAGAACCTATTTACGCTTTGGCGGATGTGCACGTAAAACGTTATTTGGAGCGTGGATTTACCAATTTAATGTTTGCGTTTGGTTGTACGGGCGGTCAACATCGCTCTGTGTATAGCGCTGAACATTTGGCTACTCATTTGGCTGAAAAGTTTGATATTGATATGCTTATTGAACATCGTGAGCAGGGTATTACAACAGAAAATCTGAAATAATTAGTCGCATGAAAGCATTAATTTTTGCAGCAGGATTGGGTACGCGTCTCAAACCAATAACCGACACAATACCCAAAGCGATGGTTCCAATAGAAGGGAAACCACTCTTGGAGCACGTTTTGCTGAAATTAAAAAATGCGGGTTGCCATGAAGTCGTTGTGAATGTTCACCATTTCGCTAATCAAATTCGAGATTTTGTGTCAAATCACGATTTTGGAATGAGCGTTTTGCTCTCTGATGAAAGCAATGAATTGCTCGAAACGGGTGGAGGAATCAAAAAAGCACACCATTTGCTCGGCGATTCAGAACCGTTTTTGGTGCATAATGTCGATATCTTATCTAATTTAGATTTAGCAGATTTTTATGCAAAACATCAGCCCAATCGGCTAGCTACGTTATTGGTTAGTCAGCGAGAAACGCAACGTTACCTATTGTTTAACTCTGAAAATCGCTTAGTTGGTTGGACTAATGTAAAGACTGGCGAAGTAAAATCACCGTATGCGGATTTAGATGTTTCAGCGTGTCAGAAGTTAGCATTTGCTGGTATTCATGTGATATCGCCAGCTATTTTTCCGTTGATGGATGCGTGGAATGGTAAATTTTCCATCATTGATTTTTACCTTTCTGTGGCTGATAAATATATAGTCTACGGTCAAGAAATAGCTGATTTAGAACTGATTGATGTAGGCAAGTTGGATTCGTTGGAACAGGCAGAACTTTTTCTAAAAAATCAAGCTGCAAATTTCTAGATAGCTGAAAATGAAACGGATAGAAAAAGAGAAACAAACTGCAGAGCGCATGATTCGTCTCTATTGCCGACATCATCATGGTACTGAATTGTGTGAAGATTGCGAGGAATTGATACGCTACGCACACGCTCAATTGGATACGTGTCTCTTTGAAAATGAAAAACCAAGTTGCCGCCAATGTGTGGTGCATTGTTATAGTACTAAACGTCGCGAACAAATTCGTCAAGTGATGCGTTATAGCGGACCACGACTTTTTCTATATCAACCTTTTTATTTTTTAGTGCATTGGTTTCGTGAACATACGTTTTTAATTTAGTTCAAAGTGATGATTGATACCCATTCTCATATTTATAGCGAAGAATTTGATGCTGATCGCGCCGAGGTTATTGCTAACGCAAAAGCTGTTGGTGTTGAACATATCATTTTGGTTAATGTTGACCGTACAACGTTAGAATCCATGCGTGAGTTGGTTATTCGTTACCCCGAATGTTGTCAGATGGCAGTTGGATTGCATCCGACGAGTGTAACGGCTAATTACGCCGATGAGATGAATAGCGTGGCGGCTGAACTCAAACGTGGCGATTATTGTGCGATTGGTGAAATCGGCATCGATTTGTATTGGGATGAAACTTTTAAACAGGAGCAGATTCATGTTTTTGAAACACAACTTCAATGGGCAATTGATTACGATTTACCTGTAATTATTCATACACGTAAAGCATTTGCCGAAGTATTTGCTTCGTTATCCAAATTTAAAGGACTCGGTTTACGTGGCGTATTTCACTGTTTCGGAGGCGGAATTGAAGAGGCAAAGAAAGCCGTATCACTGGGTTTCTTTTTAGGAATCGGAGGGGTAGTGACCTATAAAAATAGCAATTTGTCAGATATTTTACTGCAAATAGGAGTGGAACACTTGCTGTTGGAAACAGATGCGCCTTATTTGCCACCAGTGCCTTATCGAGGGAAACGTAACGAACCCAAATTTCTAGTCGAAATTGCGCAGAAGTTGGCTTTGGTTTTTCAGCTTCCTGTGGGAAAGATTGATGAAATAACAACAAATAATGCCAAAAGACTATTTAATATCCGTTAAAACTTTTGATTTCAACTTCTATTAGTAGCATTTTGCTTGTTGAAAATCAGAATTTTATATATAAAATCACATTTTGTAAAAAAGCTGATTAATCATGGTGTATTATTGCATATTTTTTTGTAATTTGCACCCGTTTTTGAAAGGGCATTTTGCCTAATACAATGGAGAGATGCTCGAGTGGTTGAAGAGGCACGCCTGGAAAGCGTGTGTACGCCAAAAGTGTACCGCGGGTTCGAATCCCGCTTTCTCCGCATAAATTCAGAAGAATTTAATTCATTATCATAAAAAATAATTACTAACTTAACAAAAAACAAAAACAAAAAATGAAAAAGGTATTTGCAATTTTAACAACTGTAGCTCTTCTCACATTTGGGATGACTATGAATGTTGTGGCTCAAGAAACTGCTCCTGCTGCTGCAACTGAAACGGCTGTTGTGGATCCTGCTGCAACCGCAACAACTGAAGATGCTGTTGAAACTGAAGTAGTAATCGAAGAAACTGGTATGCACAAAGCATTGAAAACTAAATTTATTGAAGGTGGCGCAGGTTTTATGTCAACGGTTGCTTTCTGTTTGATTTTTGGTTTAGCTCTTTGTATTGAGCGTATCATGTATTTGAATTTATCGTCTATCAATACTAAAAAATTATTGACAGATATCGATCAA
>DATFIF010000061.1:0-13039 GCA_035270405.1 Paludibacteraceae bacterium
AGACGTACTAACCGATAATTTATTTTCTGATGAATCTGATGAAGTAGCTTTCTTTAAAATCTCCAAATAAATAAATTTATCACAAGCAGCAATAAACGGATTAGGTGTTTTTTTCTCTCCAAATCCAAATACTTTCATACCTGACTCTCTAAGTCTAGTGGCTAATCTTGTGAAATCACTGTCGCTTGAGACAATGCAAAAACCATCAACTTTGCCTGTGTACAAAATATCCATAGCATCGATTATCAATGCAGAATCAGTAGAATTTTTTCCCGTAGTATAGCCATATTGTTGAATCGGCGTAATAGCATTTTCTAATAAAATATTTTTCCAACCAGCTAAATTAGGCTTTGTCCAGTCGCCATATATCCGTTTAAATGTTGGAACTCCATATTTTGCAATTTCTTCCATCATACCTTTCACATTGGCTGAAGGTACATTGTCAGCATCAATTACTACGGCTAATTTTAAATCCTGTTTGGTTTCCATACGTATGTTTTGTTAAGTAATTTATTAGAAAATATTATTGAGAAATATGGCCAGCTAATTAATGAGATTCAGACATGCCAACCGTTTTAAAACCCGCTGATATCCAACCATTTATTCCATCTGAAATAATTGTAACTTCTCCCTTGTAATCCAACTCCTTCAAAGTCTCAGAAATTAAATTGGATCTGTGAGAGTTTGTACAGTAGACAATTAGTTCTTGAACCTGCAAATAACTTTCTAGTTTGACAGAAAGCGAATCTTGAAAAGCGTCAATATGAATAGAGCCCTCAATATGTTTCTCTGCGTACATTTCAGCACTTCTTCCGTCTATTAAAAAGGAATTTACACTATCTCGGCTGGTAACAATTTCATAAGCATTCTTTGCAAGAATTTCAATAATTGGTTGGCTATTTGCGCTAATGCAAAAAAGAAAGCCATATATGAGTGTAAAATAAAGTTTCATAGGCGTAAAATGACCCTTGAGTGTACTTTTTGGATTAATTTTTAATTGACTCTTGCTAATTAGTGGCTTTTTAGACATCAATTTACAAAGTTATCAAATTATTGCGAATATCAGAAACATAACATGGAAAGGTTAGGTACAAATGAGCTTAATTTAATCTTTTCGAACTAAAAGATTTTTTAAAGCATCTTGTAAGTGGCTGAATTGAAACTGAAATCCGGCAGATTCTATTTTTTTATAGGATATTTTGCTACCATTGACAAGCGTCTGCGACAACTCTCCAAATACAATTTTGAAAACAAAAGCAGGCACGTGAAATAGTAAATAATGTTTGTGTAAAACGCCAGCTAATATTTTGGTAAATTCTAAATTTGTAGTAAAAGTTGGTGCCACTGCATTATAAACTCCCACCATGTTATCATCTGTAATGGCTTTTAAATAGATATGGCACATGTCGGCTATATGAATCCAAGGAAAATAGTGCTTTCCTGAACCGATGGATGGCGCAAATCCCAACTTAAACGGAAATATCATTTTTGATAACGCACCACCCTTTTCTGAAAGAACAATACCGGTTCGTAACTTCACTGTTCGTATGTTGAGCATCTGGAATTGAGAAGCCGCTTGCTCCCATTGATTGGTTACATCTGCTAAAAAATCTGTACCTACAGAGTCAGATTCTTGACATATAGACTCTGAATTTTCAGTACCATAATAGCCAATTGCTGAAGCTGTTACAAATGCTTTTAATGAGAGATTATGAATTTTGGTGAGATTGAAAAGAAAATTAGTCGATTTTAATCGGCTATCCAACAGCTCGTGTTTCCTTTTAGTCGTCCATCTTTTTTCTGCAATATTTTCGCCAGCAAGATTGATGATATAGTTCACATGAGTTAGCGCCGTAGGGTCTATTTCGTTTGTGTCGGGATTCCAATAATATATTTTTCCGTATCTAGGAGTCGTAATCTTACTATTTCTTGAAAGAATTCCAACTTGAAATCCTTCATCTGAAAGCAGTTTGGCTAAATAACTTCCAAGCAAACCTGTTCCTCCTGCAATCAGTACTTTTTCCATAAATTGATTAAAATAATTGTTTTACTTGCGGAACTCGTCACATCATTTTCTTTAGTTCGTTAGCAAGAACAGAAATACCTTTTTTGATTTGCTCTTCAGGTGTATTGGAAAATGACAAGCGAATATATCCATTTGGAAGTTCGTCGGGGTCAAAGGTTTTTCCAGTTACGAAAACAACGCCTTCTTTGACGCAATTGAGCACTAAAACTTCTTCATCAACGCCTTGTGGCATTTTGAGCCATAAATAAAATCCTCCTTTAGGTTCGACAAAAGTTGCTTCTATAGGGCATTCGTTACGAATGGCAGTCAGCATACAATCACGTCGTAATTTGTAGATAGCTCTCAATTTTTCTATATAAATCTGCATTTTGCCGGTGCGTAAAAACTCATAAGCTAACACTTGCGAGAGCATCGGCGAACAAGCATCCATAGACTGTTTACAGACTTCTGCTTTAGCATAAACCGCTTCTGGAACAAGCAACCAGCCAACACGCAATCCTGGACCAAAGACTTTAGAAAAAGAGCCCGAATAGAAATATTGCTGCTCATTTTTGGCGGTAGTTTTCATCGGAACAATCACTGATTGTATATCTGCATCGTAAAAAAGTTCAGCGTAAGCATCATCTTCCAATATTGGAACGTTCGTTTCAGCCAGCAGTTCTAAAAATTGGCGACGACGTTCTTTTGAATAACTCAGCCCCGCAGGATTATGAAAATTAGGCGTGACATAAATAAATTTAGGATTCAATGCTAAAGCCTGCTTCAACGCCTCCATCTCGATGCCTTCTTCATCCATCGGAATACCAACAATAGTGGCTTCAAAAGACTTGAAAGCAGACGTAGCACCAATAAAAACAGGGTTTTCAGTCAACACCACATCGCCAGGATTTATAAATATTTTACCAATAATATTAATTGCCTGCAACGAACCGGTGGTAATTATCAAACGATTCGTATCCACTGGGAAACCTTTAGCTCGTAGCCATTTCTTCAACTCTTCAATCAATGGCGGATAACCTGATGTTTGACCATATTGCATCGACTCTTGCAACTGTTTTTCGGTCAAAGTCGCCACTAACTCACGTAAATCGTCAGTCGGAAAAAGTTCGTCACCCGGCATCCCACCAGCAAACGAAATAATATCGGGACGAACGGCCAAACTCAGGATGTTGCGTATGGCTGACGAACGCATATTATTGGCTGATTTTGAAAAAATATATTCCATAAAATTCACATTATGAATGATAGTAATCACAAGAAAAACAACTAATTAAGACTACAGAAACCAAATATAAAGTAAAAATAAGAGACTATTTCTCTCACTCATACATTAATTTTTCTTAGCCCACGTATCTTTAAGAGAGACTGTTCTGTTAAATACAAGTTTGTGAGCCGTGCTATCTGGGTCAACTGAGAAATAGCCAATCTTCAAAAATTGAAATTTATCGAAAGGTTTCGCATGCGCCAAAGCTGATTCCACACGACAACCCGTCACAATCTTTAATGAATCAGGATTCAATAAATCACGAAAATCTTTATCTGAAGCCGCTGGATCTTCAATAGCAAACAGACGATCGTACAAACGCACTTCCGCTTCGACACTTGAATTGATTTCTACCCAATTAATGGTACTTTTTACTTTGCGATTACCTCCTTCTGTACCACTTTTCGTGTCTGCATCGTATTCACAATAAACTTTCGTTAGTTTTCCATTCTCATCTTTTTCGCAACCAGTAGCTTTAACAATATAAGCACTTTTCAAACGCACTTCACGACCGCCAGGACTTAATCGGAAAAAATCTTTCGGGGCATCTTCCATAAAATCGCCACGCTCAATATAGAGTTCACGAGCAAACGTAATATCGCGCGTTCCAGCAGTTTCATTATCAGGATTATTTTCAGTTCTCAAAGTTTCCGTTTTTCCTTCTGGATAATTGGTAATCACTAATTTGATAGGATCCATAATGGCACACACGCGGGTGGCTTTGGGTTTCAAATCCTCACGAGCTGAATATTCGAGCAGCGACACATCAATCATACCTTCCACTTTGGTGTAACCTATTCTATCGATAAAGTTACGAATGGCTTCAGCCGTATAACCACGACGACGCAAACCGCACACTGTAGGCATACGTGGATCGTCCCAGCCAGTTACTAAATTTTCTTGTACCAATTGCAACATTTTACGTTTACTCATCACGGTATACGTGATATTCAAACGGTTAAATTCACGCTGGTTTGGGCGATAATCACTATCTGCAAATTGATCGATATACCAATCGTATAAAGGACGATGCACTTCAAATTCGAGGGTACAAATAGAGTGTGTAACGCCTTCGAAATAGTCACTTTGACCGTGTGCAAAATCGTACATCGGATATACTTTCCAAGTCGTACCTGTGCGATGATGAGGATGCGATAAAATGATACGATACATAATCGGATCGCGAAAATGCATATTGGAATGCGCCATATCAATTTTAGCACGCAAAACCATCAAACCTTCTGCAAATTCACCACGATTCATACGTTCAAACAACTCCAAATTTTCGGAAATTGGTCGATCACGAAACGGACTTTCCACGCCAGGAGTGGTAGGTGTACCCTTCTGTTGAGCAATTAATTCTGATGATTGTTCGTCAACATATGCCTTACCCTCTTCGATAAAACGAATAGCCAAATCATATAATTGTTGAAAATAATCGGAGGCGTAATACAGGTTTTCCCAGTGAAAACCTAGCCATTTAATGTCGCCCATAATTGAATCAACATATTCCACATCTTCTTTCACAGGATTGGTATCGTCAAATCGTAAATTACAAATTCCATTATATTTTTCAGCAATACCAAAATCCAAACAAATAGCTTTCACGTGACCAATGTGTAAATAACCGTTTGGTTCTGGCGGAAAACGAGTTTGTATACGTCCATTATTACGACCTTCTTTAAGGTCATTTTCCACAATTTGTTCGATAAAATTCAAACTTTTTTTAGGCGTCTCTTCTGAGTTAGTTGTCGTCATATTCCGATTGATAAATTACAGTTTTTGCCGCATCAGCAAGCATAAAATCGCTATTAGGCACATTTATTCGATTAGAACTACAAAAGTACATTTTTTTTGTCAAAATCAACAGCTTACAACGAAAGAATTGGTAGGTTCTCTGAAATAGTTATTTTTTGCATTTTTTTATTTGGTTATTTCAAAAAAAATCGATACTTTTGCAGCGCAATTATGGAGATAATGGTAGCGAAAAAATCTTGCGAAAGTAGCTCAGTTGGTAGAGCACGACCTTGCCAAGGTCGGGGTCGCGGGTTCGAATCCCGTCTTTCGCTCTTTTAAAGGCAGTATAGACTGCCTTTTTTATTCAAATAAGAAAGAAACTGTATGCCCAAATGGCGGAATTGGTAGACGCGCTAGTTTCAGGGACTAGTGACCGCAAGGTTGTGCAGGTTCGAGTCCTGTTTTGGGCACAAAAAATGCGCAAGTGGTGAAATTGGTATACACGCTACTTTGAGGGGGTAGTGGGGGCAACCCTGTGTGAGTTCGAGTCTCATCTTGCGCACAAAAAGAAGCTAGCTTTTAATAAGTCTAGCTTTTTTTGCATTATCACCCCGGAAACAGTGTCAGCAATCGTTATTCTATAAATTCTTTCTCTTGCATTGTTTCTGGGTTAAGAAATAATGCCATGCCTGATTTCAGCCGCCGGAATCCTAACTTTTCATAGAAAAACTCCTTTCCAGGTGAGGCGTATAGGATAAAATTACAACCGGAATTTCTGTCGATAAGTTGCTTCAACACTAATTTCCCAATTCCTTTCCCTTGATAGGCAGGCAGCACAGCCAAGTCGTAAATAGCGGCTTGATAAGCGTCATCGGAAATAGCGCGACCAAACCCAATCATCATCTCTCCATCAAATGCAAATACAACGGTATGGCTATTTGTAAAAGCTTTTTGATGTATAGCACTTGTGTAATGAGCCATTTCTGAGGCTTTTAGAATAGCAACTACCGTTTCCCAATGAATGGCTTCTGTATCAAATTGGAATCGTAAATTCATTTATTATATATACATAAAATTATAAAAGGAGGCGTATTTCGTACTTCAGAAGTAAGTATGGAACAAAGATAACAATTTTTCAAATTTTTTTCACTAAAAATCATGTTTTAATTTTAGAAATATACCTCACAGATTTCACGCAAAAGTATTATATTTGTAACTTTTGAAAGTCAAAATCAAACCATTAAATAAGTAAAACTTCATTTATGAAAATTCTTATCGTAGGAGGAGTGGCTGGAGGCGCCACAGCAGCTGCTAGGATGCGCAGAATAGACGAATCCGTAGAAATTATTTTATTTGAAAAAGGGAAATACATTTCGTATGCCAATTGTGGATTACCTTACTACATTGGTGGAACAATTAAAGAACGCGAAAAATTATTTGTACAAACCCCCGAAGTTTTCGGTAATCGTTTCAATATTGATGTACGTGTAGAACACGAAGTGTTGTCTGTTGACCCAGAAAAACATGAAGTAAAGGTTAAAAAAGCCGATGGTACATGCTACACCGAAACGTACGATAAATTGTTACTATCGCCTGGTGCTTCGCCTGTAAAACCGCCATTAAAAGGCATCGACCATGAAGCTATTTTCACGATGCGTAACGTGGAAGACACTGACCATATAAAATCGTATATCGATACACATTCTATAAAAAAGGCAGTGATTATTGGCGCTGGTTTTATTGGATTAGAAATGGCCGAAAATCTGCATCAGTTAGGTATTCATGTATCAATTGTTGAAATGATAGACCAGGTGATGGCACCTATTGATTTTTCTATGGCGTCGCTCGTACATCAAGAATTAACGATGAAAGGAGTAGACTTATATTTAAGTAAAGGTGTAGAGGGTTTTAAAAGTTATAATCAGCAATTACAAGTCATTGTCAAAGGCGGTGAAAAAATTGATGCAGACCTAGTCATCCTATCCATTGGTGTACGTGCGCAAACTAAACTCGCACAAGAAGCTGGTCTCACCATTGGTGAAATGAAAGGTATTTATGTAAACGATTATTTACAAACATCCAACAAAGACATCTATGCTGTAGGCGACGCCATCGAATTTAAACATCCAATTACCGGAAAACCATGGCTCAACTACTTGGCCAATCCAGCTAATAGACAAGCACGCCTTGTGGCCGACAATATAATTCAAGGCAATAAACATACCTACGAAGGTGCAATAGGAACATCAATAGCCAAAGTATTTGATTTAACGGTCGCTTCCACTGGCGTTCCAGCAAAACGACTCAAGCAATGGAACATCGATTATGCAACAGTCACTACGAAAAGCGGCTCTAATGCGAGTTATTATCCAGGTGCTATGCCAATGACCATAAAACTTACCTTTTCTCCAAAAGACGGTACACTTTACGGAGCTCAAATAATTGGTTGCGCAGGCGTAGACAAACGCATTGATCAAGCTGCACTAATCATTAAACATCAAGGCACTATTTACGATTTACAACAACTAGAACAAGCCTACGCTCCACCATTTTCATCTGCTAAAGATCCAATAGCAATTGCCGGTTATGCAGCTGGTAATATTTTGAATGGTGCTATGCCACCCATCTATTGGCGGGAGTTAGACAAGGCTATACAGGACGGAGCAATCTTGATCGATGTACGCACAAAAGATGAATCCGAATTAAGCGTACTCAAAAATTCTATCAATATTTCATTGGATGAGCTGAGAACTCATCTCACCGATTTCAAAAAAGACACGCCAATTATTGTTTTTTGTGGAATGGGTTTAAGAGCCTATTTAGCACAACGCATTTTACTCGGAAATGGTTTTACCAATGTGAGAAACCTAATTGGAGGTAGTTCCTTGTACCAAACTGCAACAGCCGATTATAGTCCTAAAAATCAAATATCTAATACGAATACTCATATGGCCTCAACCGTAAACAGACCAAATTTCGAGATAACAACCATACAAATTGATGCTTGTGGATTACAATGTCCCGGCCCAATTTTGAAAGTAAAACAAACTGCTGATAAAATGAAAGCTGGCGAACGTGTAGAAATTATAGCCACTGACCCAGGATTTTCCCGCGATATTCAGGCGTGGTGCAACACCACTGGCAATCGCTTAGTGAGTCAAGCATCAGACAAAGGACGTTACATGGCCACCATCGAAAAACAAGATACGCAAGCGTGCAAAATTATGACTTCATGTGATAGTAAAGCAAAAACATTTATTATGTTTAGCGACGAGCTCGATAAAGCATTAGCCACTTTTGTATTGGCCAATGGCGCTGCAGCCACCGGTCAAAAAGTAACCATATTTTTCACCTTCTGGGGATTGAACGTAATTAAAAAACAGAAGAAAGGTCGTGTAGAAAAAGATATTTGGGGTAAAATGTTTGGATTTATGCTACCGGCCAATTCATTTAAACTCAAATTATCTAAAATGAACATGGGTGGTTTAGGAAGTCACATGATGCGGTACTTGATGAAACTAAAAAACATTGATTCATTGGAACAAATGCGTCAATCGGCTTTAGACCAAGGCGTAGAATTTATTGCTTGTCAAATGTCCATGGATATGATGGGCGTAAAACACGAAGAACTGATGGATGAAGTAACTATTGGCGGCGTAGCCACTTACATGGAACGAGCCGATCAAGCAAACGTCAATCTATTTATTTAAATTTAAAAGAACCAACTCAACAAATTGAGTTGGTTCTTTTAAATTATGGCTAACCTTCAAATATCTTCAAAACGCACCACGGTGCGACTATTGGCAAACGCACGTTTACATATGGCGCTCGCATAATAAACCCATTCCTGTCACATTCAAAATATGCGTTACCGTATCCCAATTAACGGCTCGCGTATCAAATTGGAATCGTAAATACATACTAAAAATAACTGAAGTGGTAAAAAAAATTATTGCAATTTACTCATCAAACGATCAATATCGACAATGAAGCGATCGTGTGTAGCAGACGCTACTTTTTGACCACGAAGACTATGGGCAGTAAGCATAAAAAAGAGTTTACGATCATCCATAGCAACCAATTCGGCACGACACGTTAAGTACTCGCCTACGGCCGATGGTTTGAGATGTTGCAAACAGATAGCTGTACCAACAGTGGTTTGACTGTCCGGAAGAGCATCTTTTACAATAGATATAGCACAATCCTCCATCCAAGCTAACAACATGGGAGTTGCCAAAATAGGCAATGAACCTGAACCAACTTCTTGCGCTGTTTCATTTTTTGTTACTTCAAAGGTTTTTTCGGCGGTTAGCCCTATCGTTAATTCCATGAAAAATGATTTTAGTGAGTATTCTTGCTACAAAAATACACTTTTTTAACCATTTAACACCCCATTATCGTATCTTTTATCAAAGTTTTTTTAGAGCATACAAGAATCTGTGTCACAACTTCTTATTACAGCTATTACACCATCCGCTTTCCTATTATATAAGGTGTGTCATAAAAAATAGTATCAGATTATTTGGGAGATACGCAATAGTTTTCGTTACTTTGCACACTTTTATAAGCAGAAGCTAAAATTGAAAAAACAACTATGATGCAGAAAAATCTTGTTATTGTCGAATCTCCGGCAAAAGCCAAAACAATCGAAAAATTCTTAGGTAGCGATTATACCGTTATGTCTAGTTTTGGACATATCCGTGATTTAAAAGAGAAAGATTTCGGCATTGATTTAGAAAATAACTACAAACCAGCTTATGCTGTTCCCGAAAATAAGAAGAAGTTGGTGAGCGACCTCAAAAAAGTGGCAAAAGAATCTCAAATCGTTTGGTTAGCATCCGATGAGGACCGCGAGGGAGAAGCCATTGCTTGGCATCTATTTGATGAATTAAAACTCACAAAAGAAAATACACGTCGTATTGTATTTCACGAAATTACAAAACCTGCGATTTTACACGCTATTGAAACACCACGCGACATCGATTTGAACTTGGTAGATGCACAGCAAGCACGCCGCGTACTCGATCGCATCGTTGGATTTGAACTTTCACCTGTTCTGTGGCGTAAAATCAAGCCTTCTCTATCAGCAGGACGCGTGCAATCGGTGACCGTTCGTTTAGTAGTAGAGCGCGAACGTGAAATTCAAAAATTCGTAGCCGAAGCGTCTTACAAAGTCACTGCTATTTTTAAAGGCAACAATGCACAAGGAGAACCTTGCGAATTACAAGCAGAATTGAAACGTCGTTTTTCGAGTGATGAAGAGGCACACGAATTTTTAAAAACCTGCGTGGATGCTAATTTTAATATCGAGAAGATTGAAAAACATCCTGGAAAAAAGTCACCAGCAGCGCCGTTTACCACATCTACTTTACAACAAGAAGCATCGCGTAAATTGGGCTATTCCGTATCGCAAACGATGCGAGTGGCACAAAAACTATACGAATCGGGTAAAATTACCTATATGCGTACCGACTCGCTAAACTTGTCGGATTTAGCATTGGGAACTATCAGCCACGAGATTAAAGAAACGGCTGGCGAACGTTATTTACGTATACGAAAATATCATACCAAATCGAAAGGAGCACAAGAAGCGCACGAAGCAATTCGTCCAACATACATCAGCGAGCATACCATTAGTGGCACTTCTCAAGAACAAAAACTTTACGAGCTCATTTGGAAACGCACAATTGCGTCACAAATGGCAGATGCTGAAGTGGAACGCACAAACATCACCATCAATGTCAGTGGAAGTACAGAACTATTTGTTGCCACGGGCGAAGTTCTCACGTTTGATGGTTTTTTACGTGTTTACATGGAGTCAGTTGACGACGAGCAAGAACAAGAGCAAGCTGGTTTGTTGCCTGCAATGAAAGAAAAAGAACTTTTAATACTTAAACAGGCGATTGCTCAGGAACGTTTTTCACAAAAACCACCACGTTATACAGAAGCTTCTTTGGTTCGTAAACTCGAAGAGCTAGGTATTGGTCGTCCATCAACCTACGCACCAACTATCACCACTATTTTGAATCGTGAATATGTGGACAAACGCGAAATTGCGAACGAGCCACGTACTTATAATTTATTAACCTTGCAAAAAGGAGCCATCAAAAAAGAGATCAAAACAGAAAAAGCAACGATTGAAAAGGGAAAATTATCACCTACGGATATTGGTATTGTTGTGAACGATTTCCTCAACTTAAATTTCCCCAATATTTTAGACTATAATTTTACAGCAAAAGTAGAAGCATCATTTGACGAAATAGCTGAGGGGAAAATGGATTGGACTAAAAATATCGATACATTTTATAAAGCTTTTCATCCAGATGTTGAAAAAGCGATAGCTACTACGGGTAAAAAAGCAGGTGAACGTGAATTAGGTATTGACCCAAAATCAGGAAAACCTGTTTTTGCGAAAATTAGTCGCTACGGTTCTGTGATACAAATAGGTTCAGCTTCGGATGAAGAAAAACCAAAATTTGCCGCATTACAAAAAGAACAAAGCCTCGAAAGTATCACACTAGAAGAAGCACTGGAACTCTTTAAGTTACCGATGAACATAGGAGAATTTGAAGGAATAGAAATGGTAGTAGCCGTTGGAAGATTTGGTCCATACATTCGCCACGATAAGAAATTCTACTCATTACCGAAAGGTGAAAATCCGTTGGAAGTTACTACCGAACACGCCATCGAAATTATTGAGAACAAACGTCAGGAGGACAAAAACAAACAGATTAAACATTTTGAAGCAGAAGAAATTTTTGTGCTGAACGGACGTTTTGGTGCTTACATTACTTGCAAAGGTAAAAATTATAAAATCCCTAAAACAATGACGCCTGCCGACTTAACCTTAGAAGATTGTCAAGCTATTATGGCTGATGAGGCTAATGCTCCTAAAGCCAAGCCAACACGTAAAAAAGCTGGTAAAAAATAGAACGTACGATACAATCATTACTAAAAAAGGATTTCACTTCAGTGAAATCCTTTTTTAGTAATAAGAACTAACGCTCGTTATGCTTTTCCATCACTACCAAGCACGTTCACAATTTTGTGAATATATAATTTTTTCATATTATCACGAGCTGGTCCAAGATATTTACGTGGGTCAAATTCACCTGGATTTTCAGCTAATGCTTTACGAATAGCAGCTGTCATAGCCAAACGACTATCAGAGTCGATATTAATTTTACATACAGCCGATTTCGCCGCTTTACGCAGTTGTTCTTCTGGAATACCGATAGCATCAGGTATGTTGCCACCATATTTATTGATAGTTGCAATCTCTTCTTGTGGGACAGAAGATGAACCATGTAATACGATTGGAAAACCTGGTAACTCTTTTTCTACACCTTCCAACACTTCAAATGCCAATGGAGGTGGAACCAATACGCCTTCTGCGTTACGAGTACATTGAGCTGGCGTAAATTTGTAAGCACCATGACTTGTACCAATAGAAATAGCTAAAGAGTCACAACCAGTTTTGGATGTGAAATCAACCACTTCATCAGGCTCTGTGTAAGTGTGATGATCAGCCGATACGTCGTCTTCAACACCTGCCAAAATACCCAATTCACCTTCAACAGTTACATCATGTTTGTGTGCGTATTCTACTACTCTTTTAGTTAAAGCTACATTTTCGTCGTAAGGTAAGTGCGAACCATCAATCATAACTGATGAAAAGCCCATATCGATACAACTTTTGCAAGTTTCAAATGTATCACCATGATCAAGATGTAACACTATTTGTGGTTTTTCCCAACCCAATTCTTTGGCATATCCTACAGCACCTTCTGCCATGTAACGCAATAATGTTTGGTTAGCGTAAGCGCGTGCGCCTTTAGAAACTTGAATAATCACTGGCGATTTTGTTTCGGCAGCAGCCATAACAATCGCTTGCAATTGTTCCATATTATTAAAGTTGAATGCTGGAATAGCATAACCACCTTTTACGGCTTTAGCAAACATCTCACGCGTGTTAACTAAGCCTAAGTCTTTGTAATTAATCATATTAATAT
>DATFIF010000062.1:0-16488 GCA_035270405.1 Paludibacteraceae bacterium
GATGGAGACTAAAACAAAAAAAAAGCCCCTATATAGGGGCTATTAATAGGGGCTATCAACACTGTTAATCAATACGAACAAGACTATCTAGATCATCTTGCCTATTTACTTTTCCTAGTAACTCTTTAGATTTATAACGATTTTGTGCTAAGCGATTCTTCTTATTAAACAGTTCACAAAATGGGGGATATTTTGGTTTTAACTTCAAACACTCGGAAGCAATTTCTGCAAAATATGCTAATTGTGGATTTTTTCCTGCCCAAACATAATGATTTTTACTTTCAACTACAAAACCTGCTTCAATAGCCTTGTTTAATATAACCTTAAACTCTGGAGTATCCAATTGGAAAGGCAAAACTTTAGTATTAGATTTTGCAACAAGCTGTTTTGGTGAACCAGCTAACAATATTTTTTCTTTCTCTCTCAAAAACAAAATTAACTCATCTGTTTTCCCCTTGAAATCAATTCTTAATAATTCCTGAACAAATCGAAGATAATTAGTACTATTCTGATTAATAAATTTAGTGATAAATAACGCATCAAGTAGGTATACAAAAAATTTGTTCATCCAGATTTTAGTGGACATGATGAAAGAAGCAGGAATAGGGATTGAATTTAAATTATTCGATTTTTTTATTTCTCTTGATAATTCGGTACGGTAATCATCCAAGCAAGCTGAAACTGTTTTAGACGGGAATCTTAAAGAGGCCACCATATGGGAAAAAGCATCGACAGCATCATTCAATGTCTCAAAACGATAAGAATAAAATCGCCGCAATTCACCTACTATTTCAGATTCATCGTGCATATCCATGATTCCATAAATATATTCAAAAGCATGAATAGCAGATTGTTCGTTTTGAGGATCTTCGATCTGTTCAAAAATTTCTTTTATCTCATCTAATTGAAGCAATTCGAGAGGTTTTTCAACTTTGTTTTTTTTCGCATCTTTTGATGCTTCTGAATCTAGTAAATCAAAATTCATAATTTAGGCAAGTTATTATTTACAAAATAAATGATAAGCGTATTTTATACAGCAGATATGTCATAGAGTATGTTTATCCCTTGTATTGTTATTATTGCGTTTATAATACTAAAGATCTTAAATTAGAAGTCTGTATAGATAATTTCTCAAAATATTTAGTATCATACAAACTTTAAGAATACAAAAATACAAATAAAGAATTAATTTAAGTACTAAAGTTATTTTTTATTTGTACCTTTGCAAGTGAGAAATAAACAACAAGAAATAGACAAATTTGTTACCAGTTTGTTACTCACTAAGAAATAAAAAATCACTAATAATCTAAATATCAATTAGATAGTAACATCTTGGGGCTGTTTGGTATTGACAGCGGGTAGAAAAGGTATGTAAGCATGCAGTGCGTTGTCGAATAGCACTTTAATCATAGACGGCAAAACCATAACTGGCGAAAATAATTACGCTCTTGCTGCTTAATCGAAGTTTAGTAGATTAGCTTCATCCCTTCACTAGGTGTTGGGACGAGACATCTCTCGAATGCCACTCCCTGAAGCGGTTCGGTCAAGAGGTGTAGGAAAATCGGGGATAGCTCAAAGTGGCCGTGTGCTTGGAGTGAAACTAAAGCGGATAAGGCAACAGTTGGTGGCTTCGGTCTTGCTGATGCACGAAAAACAAAGCGAAGATAAGCATGTAGAAAGCATATTGTTTCCTCGTTTGGACACGGGTTCGACTCCCGTCAGCTCCACTATTAATTTAAAATGTTTGAGTAAAGTTTTCATGGTAGAAGAAGTTAAATCTAAATCGCTTACTAACACGGCTTACACGGACGACAATATTCGAACCCTCGAAGGTTTGGAACATGTGCGCCTGCGTCCTGGTATG
Source organism: Paludibacteraceae bacterium (assembly GCA_035270405.1). GTDB lineage: Bacteria > Bacteroidota > Bacteroidia > Bacteroidales > Paludibacteraceae > W0P28-013. The sequence continues at coordinate 1,865 of DATFIF010000062.1, forward strand.
TATATCGGGAAACTGGGTGACGGCTCATACGCCGACGACGGTATTTATGTGTTATTAAAAGAAGTTATTGATAATTCTATCGATGAGTTCCGCATGCAGAATGGAACTCAAATTCAAATTACGCTCAACGATAAAAGTCTTTCTGTTCGCGATTTCGGTCGTGGAATTCCACAAGGTAAAATGATTGCCGCTGTTTCTGTGATGAATACAGGTGGTAAATACGATTCAAAAGCCTTCCAAAAATCAGTTGGGTTGAATGGTGTGGGTACAAAAGCGGTCAATGCGCTTGCCTCCGAGTTCAGTGTCAAGTCATTTAGAGATGGACAAGTCAAACAGGCTGATTTTAGCGGAGGAAAACTTACCAAAGAGTACGATTTAGAAGCTACTTCAGAGCATAATGGCACCTTTGTACAGTTTACTCCTGACGAAGATATTTTCGGTAAATATACGTTTCATGAAGAGTTTATCGAAACCATGTTACGTAATTATAGCTACCTAAATACTGGGTTAACCATTACATTCAATGGTCATAAATTTCTTTCACGCAACGGTTTATCAGATTTACTCAACGAGAATAGTACAGCTGATGCGCTATATCCAATTGTTCATCTCAAAGGTGAAGATATTGAAATAGCGTTCACGCATAGTGACCAATATGGCGAGGAGTATTACTCGTTTGTCAACGGGCAACATACCACACAAGGCGGTACACACCAATCGGCTTTCCGTGAAGCATTCGGAAAAACCATCAAAGAATATTACAATAAAAATGGTATGGAACTGCCAGATATCCGAAGCGGATTGGTGGCAGCAATTTCTGTCGCCGTTCAAGAGCCCATATTTGAATCGCAAACGAAGATAAAATTAGGTTCCAAAGATATGGGACCAGATGGACCTTCAGTGGCGAAATTTATCAGCGATTTTGTAAAAAAAGAGGTGGACAATTATCTGCATAAACATCTGGAAACCGCAGATATTATGCTGAAGAAAATCCAAGATTCTGAAAAAGAACGTAAGGCGATTGCAGGTGTCACAAAACTGGCACGCGAACGGGCAAAAAAAGTAAATTTACATAATAAAAAATTACGTGATTGCCGTGTTCACTTCAACGACTCTAAAGGAGATTTAAAAGATCAGAGTTGCGTGTTTATTACCGAAGGTGATTCCGCATCAGGTTCCATCACCAAAAGTCGCGATGTGAACACACAAGCGGTTTTCAGTTTACGTGGTAAACCATTTAATAGCTACGGTTATACAAAAAAAGTAGTGTACGAAAACGAAGAGTTTAACTACTTACAAGCCGCATTAAATATTGAAGATGGACTCGAAGGTTTGCGTTATAACAAAGTGATTATCGCTACCGATGCCGACGTTGATGGCATGCATATTCGCTTATTGTTAATGACTTTTTTTCTACAATTTTTTCCTGATTTAGTAAAAAAAGGACACGTATATATTTTACAGACTCCGCTATTCCGTGTGCGTAATAAAAAAGACACGCGCTACTGCTACAGTGAAGAAGAACGGGTTGACGCAATGAATTCATTGGGTGCTAATCCTGAAATCACGCGATTTAAAGGACTAGGTGAAATCTCGCCTGACGAATTCAAACATTTCATCGGAAAAGATATGCGTTTAGATCAAGTTACACTGCGTAAAGAGGATGCTGTGGCCGATTTACTCTCTTTTTATATGGGGCGAAATACACCAGAGCGTCAAGAGTTTATTGTAAACAATTTGGTGGTGGATGAAGACGATATTTAAAAACCCACTAATTTCATAAAAAATGGTCATCTCGTTTGAGATGACCATTTTTTTTACTGTTTATTTTTTAGAATCTCGCTTCCGCGCATTCTCATCTAACAAAATTTTTCGAATACGGATATGATGTGGCGTTACTTCGGCATATTCATCGCCTTTGATATATTCGAGCGTCTCTTCTAAACTAAAAACCACTGGCGGAATCAAACGGGTTTTATCATCGGAACCCGAAGCTCGCATATTGGTCAACTTTTTAGATTTAGTGACGTTCACAACAATATCGCCCTCTTTGGCATTCTCGCCCACCACTTGACCAGCATAAATTTCTTCTTGTGGAAAGATGAAAAAACGACCACGGTCTTGCAATTTATCAATCGCATAAGCGAAGGCTGTTCCATTTTCCATGGCAATCAACGATCCATTCATACGACGATCAATATCGCCTTTCCACGGTTCATAATCCAAAAAGCGATGCGCCATAATAGCTTCACCAGCCGATAACGTTAACACAGAATTACGCAAACCGATAATACCACGAGAAGGAATGTTGAATTCCAGTTGCAAACGATCGTTTTGAGTCTCCATCATGGTGAGTTCGCCTTTACGACGACTAACAATATCAATCACCTTACTCGAATACTCTTCTGGCACATTGACCGTTAATTGCTCAATAGGTTCGCATTTTACACCATCTATTTCTTTTACAATAACTTGAGGTTGACCAACTTGTAGTTCGTAGCCTTCGCGGCGCATCGTTTCGATAAGCACAGACAAGTGCAATACACCACGCCCAGAAACACTCCAAACATCGGAATTTTCCTCTTTAACGACACGTAGGGCTAAGTTTTTATCCAACTCACGCATCAAACGGTCTTGAATGTGGCGCGAAGTGACATATTTACCATCTTGTCCGTAAAATGGAGAATCATTATTCGTAAACGTCATGCTCATCGTAGGTTCATCGATAGAAATAGGTGGCAATGCCTCAGGCGTTGTTAAATCAGCAATCGTATCGCCAATTTCAAAACCATCAATACCAACCATCGCACAAATATCGCCCGAGCCTACTGACTGTACGTCCGTACGACCTAAGCCTGTAAATACATTCAGAGCTTTAATTTTTGATTTAATAATTTTTCCATCACGTTTGATTAATGCCACATCTGAATTAGCTTTAAACGTGCCGCGATGAACCCGACCAACGGCGATGCGACCAACGTATGAAGAATAATCCAAAGAAGTAATCAACATTTGAGAAGCACCTTCTAGATACTCAGGAGCTGGAATATGTGTAATAATAGCATCTAATAATGGAATAATTGTATCGGACGGTTTTTTCCAATCTTCCGACATCCAGCCTTGTTTGGCAGAACCGTATATGGTGTGAAAATCTAACTGATTTTCAGAAGCGTCTAAGTTGAACATCAGTTCAAAAACGGCTTCTTGCACTTCAGATGGACGGCAATTGGGTTTATCCACTTTATTGATGACCACAATTGGTTTCAAACCTAATTGAATTGCTTTTTGAAGCACAAAACGGGTTTGTGGCATTGGTCCCTCAAACGCATCAACCAAGAGAATACAGCCATCCGCCATATTCAACACACGCTCCACTTCTCCACCGAAATCGGCGTGACCAGGAGTATCTATAATATTTATTTTGGTGCCTTTATAATCAATCGACACGTTTTTCGACAAAATAGTAATACCGCGTTCACGTTCCAAGTCATTATTATCTAAAATCAAGTCGCCAGATTGCTGATTATCACGAAAAAGCAGACCTGCGAGTAGCATTTTATCAACTAACGTGGTTTTTCCGTGGTCAACGTGAGCAATAATTGCTATGTTTCTAATGTTTTGCATTTAATATTTTTTTTACCTTAAAATCGAGTACAAAGGTAGTGAAAATTACAGAGAAATATTACAAAAATAGGGGCTTATTCAAAAAAAACTGATGACTGAATAGAAGAATCTAAAGCACTATGAACCAAACTATTAAAAACTAAATTGAAAACTAAAACAGCATAAAAAATAGCGTCAAGTGATTACATAGGTGTTTTATAGCATACTTTTGAGGCATAAAAGAGGCTCCCGTTATAAAATAACGAAAGCCTCAACCATCTACAATTTTAATTCAACAGAGAGATTACACCGTAGCCTCAATATTCCAAACAAAGGCTCGTACACCGATTTCCTTGTTTCTATTATCTAGTTTTTTGATAGTGCTCAAAAGCGCTGCAACTTGGTCGTCCTCGACGATAGTCATTACAGCAGAATTCATTTCGGGCCAGGTGTGAGTTCCACGACGTGGTTCTCCACCATTAGTTCCTCGTCCTTGAACTTGTTCAAAAAATGTAAACCCACTGATTTTCAATTGATCCAACATATATTCAACACGTTCTGTATTAGCTTGATTAAACACAATAAATACTGATTTCATAGTTCTTTTATTTTTACGTAAGTAAATTTATTGAGCGTTTTTATCTTTATCCGACAGTTGCATAAAAATGAAGGTCTTACGGTTTTTCTCTTCTTTATTGCGTTCGCCATGACGAGACATAATCGCATATAAAACAGGAACCACAATCAATGTCACCATAGTAGAAACGAGCAAACCACCCATCACCACAATACCCATTGGTTTCCACATTTCAGAACCTTCACTATTACTCAAAGCCATCGGCAACATACCGAGAATGGTGGTAAATGCGGTCATCAAAACGGGACGTAAACGAGAAGCACCTGACATAGCAATGGCCTCATTGAGTTCGTATCCACGATCACGCATTAAGTTGGTGTAATCAACTAATACAATACCATTTTTTACCACAATACCAACTAACATAATACCTCCCAATGCACCAATCATGTCGAGCGACGTTCCGGTAATCCAAAGAGCCAAAATAACACCCGTGATGGCAAAAGGAACAGACATCATAATAATCGTAGGTTTTGCAAAAGATTCAAATTGAGAGGCCATAACGATATAAACTAACAAAACAATGACCGCCAAAAGCATCATCAAATCGGCAAAAGTTTCTTGTTGTTCTTCGTAATCGCCAGCCAAACGAACGGATACACCTTGTGGAATTTCAACCTTATCCATCACAGACTGAATTTCTGTAGCTAACTCTCCGAGCGATGTTTTATAGGGCGTGACTTTAACACGAACAACACGCTGACGGCTTTTACGAGAGATAGTTGGTGGCGTCCAATACTCTTCGACAGCTGCAACTTCACTTAACTTCAACTGTTTTCCCATTGGTGTGGGAATGGTTAAATCTTGAATGTTGGTCAATGAATTCCGATTTTCTTCTTGCAAACGTACAACAATATTGTATTCATCGCCATCCTCTTTCAAATACCCTACTGGCATTCCATTCACACGATTGCGGACATAACTCGAAATAGCAGCAGAACTTAAATTCTGACGTGCAATTTTTTCTTTATCAACCACCACTTTCAATTCGGCACGGTCATCGTCTCTATCAATATCAATATCACGAGCACCAGTGACGCTATCACGTACTAAACGTTTAACTTTATCAGCCAATAAAGAGGTTTTATCAAAATCGTATCCATAAATTTCTATATCAACCGTGGACGCGCCACCTCCCATACCACTGGACATGGAAGCTTGATAATCAATAATTTCAGGGTAATTTTCAAGTTCTTGACGCAACACTTCGGCAATTTCGGCAATGGAACGTTCACGTTCGTATTTTTTATTACAAACTACCGTCATCGAAATTTTATTATTCGTAGTAGAAGAGAAAATAGCTGACACATTGGCTTCGTCATTAGAACCTGCAGAGGTATTAATCATACGAATTTCTGGAACTAATGTTTGGAAACGAGTTTCGAGGTGACGCGCCGTTTTCAATGTTTCTTCGATACGGGTACCTCGTTGCAGTTCAACCGTAACACTCAACCGCCCATTATCACCTTGTTGCATAAAATCTGTACCAATCAATCCCAAGAATACAGGAATTAGGGAAGCTACAAAAATCACAACAACAACAATGAGAGTAACGGTTTTATGATTCAAGCAAACATGTAGCACTTTTGCATACCAAGCATCTACTTTGTCCAATAAGTTAACGACATATTTTTGATACCAATTCCGTTTAGTTGGATCTTCGACAAGTTGACCATCAGCATCCACATGGACTTTACGAGCTTTTAACAATCTCGAACTCAACATCGGTGTCAGTGTAATAGCGACTAGGGTCGATGTACATACAACAATGGTTACAATCCAACCTAACTCTTTGAAAAGAATGCCCGCCATACCATCGAGCATGGTCAAAGGCACAAATACTGCAGCAATTACCAAGGTCGTAGCAATAACAGAAGTCCATACTTCATTTGTTGCATAAACCGATGCTTCGCGTGGATTAGAACCTCGATCAATATGTTTGGTAATGTTTTCGAGCACCACAATCGCATCATCCACCACCATACCAATGGCGACAGTGAGGGACGAGAGCGAAATAATATTTAATGAGCTATCGACAAAAAGAAGATAAATAAACGCCACAATGAGCGAAATCGGAATCGTGATAGCGATAATAAGCGTAGCACGCCATTTTCCTAAAAAGAAGAGAACCACCAATACAACAAAAAACAGGGCGTACATAATGGATTCTTCCAAACTCGTAACAGCATTCTTAATGTAATCAGAAGAGTCGTATATGACTTCAATTTTAACGTCAGATGGCAAGCGTTTTTGGATTTTGGCCATCTCTTTTTGAACATCTTCACAAATTTGAACCGTATTAGCACCTGATCGTTTAGTAACAATCAAACGCACACTTTCTCGTCCGTTGGTTTTCTCATCCAACGTCAAATCTTTGATGGTATCACGAACTACGGCAATATCTCGCACATACACCTGCTTACCGTCTGGAGTTGTAGTTACTACAATATTGTTAATTTCAGAACTTTCGATGTATTCACTGCGTACCTGCAATTGATACTGCTCTTTTTCCATTTTAACAGTACCCGACGACAAGTTTAAATTATTATTACTAACCGCTTGCCCAACGGCTTCGAGAGACAAATGATACGCATCTAATTTTTCTTGATTGATATCCACATAGACATATCGCTCTGGCGAACCTGAGAGTGACAAGTTACCAATTCCGTCTACACGATTAAGTTGTGGTATCACATCATCGTTTAGTAATTTATCTAAACCAGGATAACTCTCTTCAGCCATGATAGCATATTGAAGAATTGGCATCGCACTCGTACTAAACTTAAAAATAAAAGGATTAGAACAACCACTCGGCAAATTATCTTTGGTCATATCAATATACGAGCGTATATCATTAATCACTTCATCCAAATTTGTGCCCCATTCCATCTCTAAAACAATCATTGACATGTTATCTTTAGATGAAGAATTCAGCTCTTTCAATCCATCGACAGAGTTTAAACGATTTTCGAGCAATTTCGTTACGTTTGTTTCCACTTCACTTGCACTAGCACCAGGATAAGTGGTCATGACTGTAATGTAAGGCGGTTCCATCTCAGGAAATTGATCGATAGGTAATTTCAAAAATGAAAATATACCTATGATTATCAAAGCCACGAAAATTAAAATTGTCGTAACTGGTTTGTTGATAGCTGTTTTATAAATACTCATTGTTACATCTTTATTAAATCCTAAACCTTAAATCATCACTGAAACTGTGAGGTTATAGATTATTTTAAACTTCTTATTTTACAACATTCAATTTTGAACCATCAACCAATTTAGCTTGTCCAACAGTTACTAATTCATCGCCCAGAGCCAACTCCGACGAAATAATTTCAACCATATCATCAAAACGTTGACCTAAAGTTACGGCAACACGTTTAGCAACACCGTTGTTATTGATAAACACATAACGCTCATTAGAACCTACCAATTTCAAAACAGCTTGATAAGGCGCCATAATCGCATCAACTTTATCTAAAGCCAACGTGGTACGAACAAACATACCTGGACGAAGTAATTGGTGTGAATTAGGAATGTTCAATTTAGCTTGAAACGTGTGAGTGGCTGCGTCAATAGTTGGATAGACAATTTCTATCGTCGCAGGGAAAACTTTATTTGGATAAATATCAGAACGTAAATCAATTTTTTGTCCTTTTTTCACGAGTGGAAAATTAATTTCTGGGATGTTAATCAACGCTTTCAACGTACTGATTTGAGTTAATACCAAAATAGGTTGACCACCGTACAACTCACCATCTTCGTAGTTTTTTGCTGAAATCACACCCGAAAATGCTGCCTTTACATAGGTGTTTTTTTCTAAAAAATCTAAATTTTCTTTCGTTTGATCATAACCCAATTTAGTTTTATCATACGTTTGTTGCGAAATAGTTCCACTCTCTTTAAGTGCTTCCATACGAGATAACTCAACACCCAAATTCGCATACGTCAATTTGGTTGTATTATATTGGCTTTGATCCATACGCACCAGCAGTTGACCTCGTGACACATTAGAACCAACTTCTACAAAAATTTGTTCTATTTTTCCATTCAATGATGGAGCCACATTCATTGTTTCATAACCTTGAAGTGTAGTCGAAAGTTCCAATTCACGCGAAACGGTTACTTTTTTCAAAGGCGATGTTTGAACTTGTTCTATTCTCGATTCATCAGCCATTTTTGAATCGGCTACTTTCGTTTTTCCGCAACCAGCAAAAAAAAGCACCAAAGCAGTTATCATCAGAATGTTTTTAAAATTTTTCATTGTTTTATTTGTTTGTATAGTTACAATTTTAATTATTTTGTTAATAGTTTTTTCAATTCAATGTGTGCATTCACCATTTCGAGCATCGCTGAAATATAATTACTTTGAGCCGTCAAAAGTGTCATACTGGAATTGGTCACATCCGTACTAGAGGAGTAACCTTGCTCAAATTTATTAGAGATATTGTCAAATACACGTTGCGACACTGCTAAGTTTTTTGTTTGTGTTTGATAATTTTCATAAGCAGAGCTCAAATTATAACGTAGCTGTTTATCTTGTACTCGCAAAGAATTTTCAGTATCAAGCAACGTATTTTGTGCTATTTGGTAGGCTATTTTTTTCTCTACTACCGACGAAGCGCGTCGCCCACTCGACCAAATAGGTACTTTCAAGGAAACACCCACCATGTTAGGAGCTGTCATATTCATCGTGGCTTCATCGCTAAAATATTTTTTACCAGAATATTGATAGAAGGCACTTAAAGTTGGCACATAATCCATAGCCGCCATCGTAATCTGTTTTTTAGAAAGCTCTGTATTTTTTTGGAGTAATTGATAATCGTAATTTTCATCTAAATTCAATTCTGTATAGAGCAACTCCATGGCTACACCTACATTGATAACGTCGTCAAGTGTTTGCGTCAAACTAATTTCACACGTTACACCTTGACCTAATTGTAATGCCAAAGAGTTGTATAACATTTTCAACGACCTGCGTGTTGCATTTATGCTACTTTGCATAGAAGATACTTGTACAGAAATTTGATCGGCATCCGTTTGTTCAGCCACACCTATTTGTACCGCATTTGAAGTGCTTTTATAGAGCTTTTCTAAATTTTTTAAGTTTTGATCGAGCAAAGTTTCAGTTTTTTCCATAGCTAAAATAGACATATACAAACCCGCCACATTGGAGGCAATATTCTGTTCCGTTTTCTTAACCGTGATGTCAGACATTTCGATAGCAATATTATTCAATAATGCTCCCATCACCTGTGTGCCACTTAATGCTACAGAGGCAGTAATTGCCAATGTCCCTGATGGCGGCATGGCAATTGGTAGATTCATTATGGTCATTTGATAACCACACATATCGGCATAATCGAGTGAGGCATTTACCTGTGGAAGCATGGAGGCAATCGTTTGCCACCGAGCTGCATACGCTTTTTTTACCGACAACGACGCATTTTGAAGCGAGCGATTATGTTCCAAAGCATACGCTTCAGCCTCTTGAAGTGAAAGCGATAACTTCAACGAATCTTGAGCCACCATAGAAATGGAGACAAGCATCGTAGTTACGAAAATTAACATCTTTTTTTGCATAATTCTATCTATATTTTTTTCTTAATCTTAAAATATCTATTATTATTTTTTCTTCGATAAATAATACGTCAAACCCTTTTCGGTTGCCACCAATCTAAAAAAAGACTCTAATATAAAATCTAACGTTTGACCCATTGTCAATCCTGCATTTTCGCGTAATTCTCGGAAAGCCATCGTAAACTTTACGTGAACAAAAACCGCCATAACATCCACATTCATATCGTCGCGAAATAAACCTTGCTGAATGCCTCTATCCAAACCAATTCGAGAATGTTCCACCATCTGTTTATTCATCTCTTCATCATGCTGATGGCATATCTCAGGATAATATTTCTGCAAATCGTAGAAAAAGTTAATGTGTTTTTCTGCCATTTGGTTAGTTTTGAACCGACTCGTATTATTCAACAGCACATCTATCACGTTTTCATCTACATTAAAATCATTAGATGACGTATAATGTTTACAGCGCATTTCATACAAAAGACTTTCCACTAACTCCTCTTTTTGTTTGAAATGCATATAAAATGTCTTCTTTGATATCCGTAATTCATTACAAATATCATCAATAGTCACGCTGCGCAAACCATACTTGAGAAACAAGTCTGAAGCCGTTTTTAATATTTTTTCTCTTACATCCACAACATATAGTGTTTAAATCGAGTGCAAAGATACGTATAAAACCTATTTAGCACACACTTTTTTTGTATTAATTATTGTTAATCTTTTTAAGAATGTGTATAATCTTCTGTCTTTTAGATTGTTACAATAAACTTAAAAAGTCTATAAGTTTCCTTGTTTATATATGAAGTATGTTATATAGCATAAAAAGACTGTGTTTAAATAGCGAAAAACTAACATAAATAATAGACTATTTATAAACGGTTGATCAACATACCAGAGAAAAGAAACATACAAAGAAACAAATGGCATATAATTTTGATAAGTCAAAAAAAAAGTGTTATTTTGCAAGAAGTTTACAACTTAAAGAAACACACACTATAATGGCAAAAGAAATTCAAAATTTAGGGATTGCACACAACGTATTAGCTAGTGGCAGCAAAATTAAAGGAAATATCACGGCTGATAGTGATTTCCGTATTGATGGTGAAGTAGAAGGCGATATTGTTTGCTCTGGCAAAGTAGTTATTGGAACTCAAGGCTTACTTAAAGGCAACCTTAACTGCCAAAATGCTGAGATAATGGGACGCGTGAATGGTAAAATAGTTGTTTCAGAACTATTATCTCTGAAAGAAACAGCGAAATTTATGGGAGATATCAAAACTAAAACCTTGATGATTGAACCAAAAGCAATTTTCTCTGGTACATGCGAAATGGGCCAAACTGTCCCTACTCCACAACCGAAAGCATAACTAAATGATATAAAAAAGTGGGCTGATTTCAATTGAAATCAGCCCACTTTTTTTATATCACATCCATTCGCTTAAACTAAGCTAAACGCTACTTCCATCATATTAACTAATCCAGTTTGACGTTGCTCAGCAGTAGTGGCTTCGCCAGTTACGAGTGAATCAGAAATAGTACAAATACACAATGCTTTATTACCGCTACGAGCAGCATTCATGTATAAAGCTGGCGCTTCCATTTCCACAGCTAAAACACCCATTTTTTGCCAATCAGCAAGGCCAGAATATTCATCGTAGAAAATATCGCTTGAGTAGACATTACCCACTTTATATCTAAATCCATTTTTTTCAGCAGATTCAACAGCTCTACGAGTCAATTCAAAATCAGCAATAGGAGCATAAGTTCCTGGCAAACGGTATTGATCAGCATAATTTGAGTTAGTACAAGCTCCCATAGCAATAACGATATCGCCAATGTGCAAATCTTTGTCCATAGCACCTGCAGAACCAACACGAATAATAGTTTTTACGCCGTAAAAATTATATAATTCGTATGAATAGATACCGATAGAAGGAATACCCATGCCGTGACCTTGCACCGACACACGTTTTCCTTTGTAAGTACCTGTATAACCTAACATGCCGCGTACGTTATTGTATTGAACAGGATTTTCCAAAAAACGTTCCGCCATAAATTGTGCGCGTAATGGATCGCCTGCCATAATTACAGTTTCTGCAACTTCACCAAATTTTGCCCCAATATGAGGCGTTGGAGTTTTGTTTTCCATGATTTCTTATAGTTTCTAAAATTAATAATAATTATCTCATTTCAATCGCAACCACAAAAGTATGTTTTTTTTAGGAGATAAACAATAAACGGATTCACTTTTTGGCTAAAATCACCATTTCACATGCAGTACAATCAAACGATAAGTCCAATTTTGTCTCTCCATACTGAAGCGTTAAAGGTTCTTTTGGTGTTTGTTCAGGATGCTGCTTAGGACACCAGCCAAAACTATATTTGATGCAATGTTTCGTGCGCATAAGCTCTGCTGTGGGCACAACCGCTTGTTCAAAAGCTGGCTGAATGACCTCTGCGCCGTGCCGATTATAAAAATCCTTTGCTTTAGCATTCAGCACATTAGCATGATAATCAACTACCGACTGCACATAGGAATGTGTGGTTTTCGTTAGTGGCAATTCTTGTTTTTGATAATTAGCGACACGCACACGTTCCAAACCTTCCACCAATTGTCGACGCCACTCTGCCAACTGGGAGACAGGAATAAACCACGGCTGCTGCATATTAAAAAAAATATGTGTGGTTTCAAAATCAGTATTTCCTAATTTTGATAATTGTGTTTTGTAGGTTTCAATAGCACGGTCTGGATTATTAGCCAGCTCTTTGGTGACAGAAACTTGCAATTGAGATTCATTTCCATCCTCATCGGTCATCACAAATTCCAAACCATCCGAGGTATCTGAAATTGAGACTGTAACGGCAATTTTTCGTTCAGAGGTTTTTCCTGTCAAAAGTTTGTCAAATGAGGCATCAGCATTTCTGTAAAGTTGTGAATTTGGCTTAATATCAGGCATTTCCAACGGAAATAGACGTCCGTTATCCACTCTATTGACACGAAATCCGACAAAATCGCCATGCGTATTCACACAACACAAGCCATCACCATTGGCAAATTCTTTGTCAGAGTTAACCGAAAACGCATTACGCCAAACGTCACGAACCGTTCCAACTGGCTCACCTAAGGATTTAGGCGTATCAAAAGAGGTGATATTTGGAGTGCGTGATTTCAAAAAATAATCCGTTGCGCCACGGTAAAAAGTTTTTTGTGGATTCGGCTCAAATAAAAAGCGCGTAGTGCCTGAAGAGAGTTTTTGAAGTTGTTTTTCTTCGAGTATGGCATCTATTTTCTGACGGTAATAAGCGGTGATATTTTTTACATAATTAGCCTCTTTTAAGCGCCCTTCAATTTTGAAAGAGGAAACGCCAACATCTATAAGTTCTGCCAGATGTGCCGACGCATCAAAATCTTTCAACGACAGTAAATGTTTATTGCGCGACAAAACCGCACCATCAGCATCGAGCAACGTGTAGGGCAAACGACACATTTGAGCGCATTCGCCGCGATTGGCACTACGTTCACGCAAGGCTTGACTCAAATAACATTGGCCGCTATAACTGACGCACAAAGCGCCATGAACAAAACTTTCGAGCACTACAGAAGTTTGCTCTCCAATCTCTTGTATCTGTTTTAACGACAGTTCGCGAGCAAGGACAACTTGCTCAATACCACATTTTTCGAGAAATTGTACTTTTTCTACCGAACGATTATCGCACTGCGTGCTTGCGTGCAAAGGAATTGGTGGCAAATCGAGTTCCAGCAAGCCCATATCTTGAATAATCAAAGCATCGACACCAATATCATACAATTTATAAATCAACGCGCGCGCCTCTTCTAGTTCATCATCCGTTAAAATCGTATTTAAAGCCACGTACACGCGTGCATAAAAACGATGAGCATAAGTTACCAAAGCAGCAATATCAGCGAGCGAATTGCCAACCGCCTGACGCGCACCAAACTTTGGCGCACCAATATAGACCGCATCAGCACCATGATTAATAGCAGCGATACCAACTTCAACATTTTTTGCAGGGGCTAACAATTCTATTTTTTGTTGTATTCTCATTTTATATATTTTGACCGCTCTTTTTGTGGTAATTTAGCCACTACTAAACCATACGAATCACGAATCATGTCATGTACCAATGATTCTGGAACATCAGAGCGTAAGTGTACCGTATTCCAATGCTTTTTATTCATGTGCCAACCAGGAACAATGCCCATATAGCGCTCTCGGAGTTCGATAGCTCGTTCTGGATCACATTTAAGGTTTACAGAATCAGCAGTTTCCAAACTACACAAAGCAAATAATTTTCCGCCAACATAAAAAACTAATGTTGTCTCATCAAATGGAAACTTTTCTTCTACAAATGGCAATGCCAAGCAAAAATCGCGCAACTCCTCGATATTCATCACTTACACAATGGTTATTTCAAATTCTTGATAAGTAATCACATCGCCAACAACCAATTTAGCGCGTTTTCGAAACTCGGTCACACCATTTCGCAAGACAAAACCTTCTGCCACCAATTGCTGTGCTTCACTACCAGAATAAACGATATCAGTAGCTTTAAGAAGTTGAATTAATTGAATAAAAGAGTCTTTGTCTCTTAATTCGAACGTTATTTTTTCCATACATCTATTTTATGCAACAAAGATACCTCTTTTTCAACAATTCATAAAAAAAGCATTCCGTAGAATGCTTTTTTATCATTATTTTTTCCATTGCTGATCTCGCACCATATAAATTCGTTCGATGATATCAACGACTTTTAATCCTTCCAACACATTGGT